>JBMCLF010000026.1:0-11973 GCA_048615215.1 Candidatus Brevefilum sp. | reverse complement strand
AGTGGTCCACCTGACGCATTTGTTCCTGCCCGGGATGCTGGCACGCAGGAAGGGGCATATTATCAATCTGGGTTCTACGGGTTCCTTTGTCTCCTGGCCGAGCGATGCCATCTACGGAGGCGGCAAGGCTTTTATCCTCCACTTCTCTGAAGCGCTGGCTGAAGAACTGCGGGGAACAGGGGTAGGAGTAACTTGCCTGTGCCCAGGGGTGGTGAAAACGGCATTTCAGCAGGAAGGGGGGTTAGACCAGACGATTCTGAGCCGCCTGACGGCTATGGCGCCTGAACCGGTTGCCAGTGCGGGCATTCGCGCCATGGAGCGCGATAAATGGGTTCACGTTCCCGGTCTGCTGAATAAATTGATCGTCTTATTTCAACGTTTTATTCCCAGGCGCGTGCTGACCCGGCTGGCTAAATGGGTGACCACACCATCAGGTGAGCGTGAGGTTTAACTTTTGCCCATTTCCAAGCTGTAATTGGTTCAGGCCATAGTTCTAATAGAATTCTTATTAATTTTGATTATATTATTTTCAGTCATTAAAAACTAATTCAGGGAGTGTACAGTATGTCAGATCAACAACAACCTAAAGAAAGCCAGCCGATCCCCTTTAAGGCCGAAACCCAGCAATTATTAAACATTTTGATTCATTCGCTTTACACGGAGCAGGAAATTTTCCTGCGGGAGTTAATTTCCAACGCCTCCGATGCTCTGGCGCGTCTTGATTTCGTAATGCTCACCGACCGAGAAGTACTTAACCCGGACCAGCCGCTTGAAATCCGCATTCATACGGATAAAGACAAGAATCTATTGTTGATTGAAGATACAGGTATTGGGATGACCCGGGATGAATTAGTCGATAACCTGGGCACAATTGCCCATTCGGGGGCAAAGGCTTTTGTGGAGGCGGCGCAGAAAACTAATCAAAATCTGGAAGATATCATTGGTCAATTTGGGGTGGGATTCTATTCCGCTTTTATGGTGGCCGAGTCGATTCGTGTGGTGTCTCGCTCATACCAAAAGGATGAAGAAGCCGCTGCCTGGGTAGCCTCTGGTGAGGATACCTATCATCTGGAAAGCGCCGATCGTGAAAAGCG
Source organism: Candidatus Brevefilum sp. (assembly GCA_048615215.1). Taxonomy (GTDB): domain Bacteria; phylum Chloroflexota; class Anaerolineae; order Anaerolineales; family Anaerolineaceae; genus Brevifilum. The sequence continues at coordinate 10,879 of JBMCLF010000026.1, read as the reverse complement.
CGGCACCGAGGTGCGCATTACCCTGAAGGAAGATGCTAAAGAATTCCTGGAGGAGTCACGTTTGCGTCAGGTGATCAAACGCCATTCCGATTTCGTCCAATATCCGATCTACCTCGGTGACTCTGAGGAGCCGGTTAATCGCCAGACAGCCCTCTGGCGCCAGAATCCGCGTGAATTGGAAACAGACGCCTACCATGAGTTTTACAAGCAGCTCACATTGGATTTCAATGGCCCGCTGGCCTATGAGCACATGGCAGTGGATGCGCCGGTCCAAATGTACGCCCTGCTGTATTTACCAGAGAACCCCCAGAACCTTGTGTTTTCACCCCGCAAAGAGCCGGGGTTGAAGCTTTATGCCAAAAAAGTATTGATTCAGGAATTCTGCACAGATTTGTTGCCCCAATACTTACCCTTTATTGAAGGCGTGGTGGATTCCGAAGACCTGCCGCTGAATGTCTCCCGTGAAAGCGTCCAATCCAACCGCATCATGGCGCGGCTCTCGCGGTTGGTGACGGGAAAAGCGCTGGATATGTTATCAAACCTGGCGAAGGATTCGGCAGAGGATTACATTAAATTTTGGGAGGTTTATGGCGGTTATTTGAAAGAAGGCGTGGCAGTCGAGCAAGATCAGCCGGAGAAGCTCTTCCCGCTGCTGCGCTTCCACACCGACCGGGACCTTGAGGGTTGGTCTTCCCTGGATGATTATCTTGAACGAGCCGACCCCGACCAGGAAAAGATTTACTATTTCCTGGGGGACGATCCCTCAGCGGTCCGTTACAGCCCTCATATGGATGCTTTTCGTAAAGCGGAGATTGAGGTGCTGGTTCTGAGTGACCAGGTGGACGCTTTTATGTTAATGCAGTTGAAGGAATATAAAGACCACTCCTTTGAGAACATCGCCGATGCCGATCTGCCAGAACCGGAGGAAGCAGAGAGGGATGATGCTGAAAGCCCAGGACTGAATGAAGAAATGGTATCCAGCCTGATTGAACGTGTGAGAGCTGTTTTAGGGGAGAGGGTCAGTGAGGTGCGGACGACCAGCCGTCTGGTGGATTCCCCCGCCCGGCTGGTGGACCAGGAAGGGGCCCCGGATCAGTCGGTTCAGCGGGTTTACCAGATGATGGATAAGAAATTTTCAATGCCCAAGAAGGTTTTAGAACTCAACCCACGCCATTCGATCATGGCCGGCCTGGCAGAATTGCCGGAAGATGATTCACGTTTCAGTCTGATTGTAGAGCAGATTTACGAAAATACGTTGTTGATTGAGGGCTTGCATCCAGACCCAGTCAGCATGGTGGGACGGATACAGGACCTGATCGCCCGTGCTCTGGGAAAAAAGCCTGAATCAAAAGAATAACCGGGAAGATCAGCCCAGCCATTCCACGATAGTGGTTTCTCCCTGGCCGACGCCCACGCACATAGTCGCCAGTCCATAAAACGGCCGTGGGGCATCCTCGGCGCGGCGTCGCATTTCGTGCAGGAGGGTGGTCATGATCCGGGCGCCGGAGCAACCCAGGGGATGTCCGAGTGCGACGGCACCGCCGTTGACGTTGGTGATCTCACGCGGCAGGCCAAGTGCTTTCATCACTGCTAACACCTGCACGGCGAAGGCCTCATTCACTTCTGCCAGCCCAATTTGATTGATTTCAAGTCCTGCCCTGTGCAGGGCTTTTTTTGTGGCCGGGATCGGCCCCATGCCCATGATGCGCGGGGGTACACCAGCAGACGCCATGCTGGTTAGCTTTGCCATTGGTTTCAGCCCCAGATCATGCGCTCGCGCCTCATTCATTACCAGCAAGGCGGCTGCACCGTCGTTCAGGCCAGAGCTATTGCCGGCAGTGACGGTCCCATCCTGTTTGAAGATTGGCCGCAGGTGTGCCAGTGCTTCCATTGAAGAATCACGTCGCGGGCGCTCATCGGTGTCAAAATCCCGGATGTTTCTCTTTCCCTGGGGAACTGGCACTGGCAGGATTTCCTGTCCAAATTTTCCAGAGTCGATGGCGGCAATTGCCCGTTGGTGGCTGGACAAAGCGAATTTATCCTGTTCTTGCCGGGTGATACCGGTCATTTCGGCGATGTTCTCCGCAGTGATTCCCAAAGGATCGGTGGAATATTGAGCGGCCATTTTGGGGTTGACAAAGCGCCAGCCCAGGGTGGTGTCGTAGGCTGTCAGGTTTCCCACAGCGCTGGCAGGTTTGGGCAGAGCGTAGGGGGCGCGGCTCATGCTTTCCACGCCGCCTGCAATGAAGACATCGCCGTCTCCGGCTCGGATAGAACGCGCCGCCTGGTTGATAGCCGTCAGCCCCGAGGCGCACAGGCGGTTGAAGGTCACCCCGGGGATCTCCACCGGAAGTCCTGCCAGCAGCAGGGACATCCGGGCGATATTCCGGTTGTCCTCACCGGCCTGGTTGGCGCAGCCTAGGTAAACCTCTTCGATCAGGTTGGGGTCCAGGTCATTGCGATCTACCAGGACGCGGACGACCATAGCGGCCAGGTCGTCGGGACGCACTTGCGCCAACGCGCCGCCTAAATTTCCGATGGGCGTGCGAATGGCATCAACTATCACGGCTTGAGGCATGGCGGTTTCTCCTGAGTTCTGGTGAAGTGCTTAGATTCTACCATTGAGTAGGCCCTCAACTTATGTAAGGAAAAACTATATTGCTATTACAATTATTTACTAACAAAAGTAAATCATTGAAGCAGTGGAGAGATTTCAGATGGACGGATTTGAGAAAAATTTTGAAGAATTGATCATCCTGCAGGAAAAAGTAAAGGGCCTGAATCCTGCGCTTCATAAAAGCTATCCAGTGGCGCTCGTGGTGGATAACCGCTTTCAAGTCTTTGATTTTGCTGAAGAACAGAAAATTTATAAATTCGTTAAGGACTTACCAACACCCATGCCGATCCCCGAGGGTGTACGGGCGGCTTTCCAGCTTGAAGGCTATGGAGGACGGATTGCCTGCGTGGTAACCCCCGATGTGTTTGACACCCGGGAGGGCTATGTCACATTGTTGCATGAGTTTGTGCACTGTTACCAGTATGAAACCTGCGAGCAGGATTTGAAGATGACGTTGGATATCGCCTGTCAGGCCCAGGAGCAGGGCGATTTTATGTGGGAAATCCAGCACCCCTTCCCTTATGTTGCTGAGGAATTCATCCGATCTTACTCCAAATTTTTGGGTGGCCTGGAGGCGGAGGATCCGGGCACGGTCAACGAATCTCGCCAGGCATTGCGCACTTACCTTGGTGTGCATGACTATGAGTATATGGTATGGCAGGAATGGAAGGAAGGCTTCGCCCGCTGGGTGGAGAACCGGATTAAACGCTATTTGGATCTGCCAGAAAATAAAGGCGGGTTGGGCAAGCCTTACAGCCGGGTGCTTTTCTATGTTGGGGGAGAGAAATTTATTGCCTATCTAGCCAAATTAGAACCCGGGTTGACCTCGGACCTGCAGGCGTTATTTCACCGCATGCTGGCAATCCCATCAGCATAAACTGTAGGTCAGGTATGGTGCGAAGCACCTACCTGACGATAAATTTTTTCTTCAGCCGTAGTCGTTAGGTGCAGTCCGGTTGCCTGCACCACACATTTTGGGTGTGGTGTGACTGCGAAAAAATTTTCAATAAAAGAAATAAGGCGCGGTGAAAACCGCATTGCGCCCTAAATCATTTTGTCTTCAGCCTGGCACTCCCATCAGTGTGAATTGTAGGTCAGGTATGGTGCGCAGCACCTACCTGACGATAATTTTAAATTCAGTCGTAGTGGTAGGATGCAGTCCGGTTACCTGCACCCAACATTTTGAGTGTCGTGTGACTGCGCTAAAATTATTAATAAAATAAATATGGCGCAGTGAAAAACGCACCGCGCCCTACAGGTTTAATGGCGCTGTGAACCCTCACTTCTTACGTCCTCAGCAGAGTCACCCACCGAGGACTTATGAGATTCAATGATGAAAATCACCACAGAATCATGACGAGTCAGCCGATTTCATTTAAAAGCATCTTGCGTTTTTGAAGTATACTATTATCGCCTGTCCTGAGAAGCCTCACCAAACATAATTCCAGGACAAATCATTCCGTTAACTAAATAAGGAGGATCGTTAATGCCCGCAAAGGGATATATCGAAGTCAACGAGTTGTACTGCAAGGCCTGCGAACTGTGTGTGACGGATTGCCCTCATGGCGCATTGTCCCTGGATATGGACCATTTGACGCCCAAAGGCTACCATCCCGCGCACATGGTGAACCCCGAAGCCTGCACCGGCTGCGGGATCTGTGCGACGGTCTGCCCGGATGCCGCCATCACCGTTTACCGCTACGAACGGCAGAAAACGGAGGCGTAGGATGACGAAGGAATTGATCAAGGGAAATACTGCGGTTGCGGAAGCAGCCCTGCGTGCCGGCCTTGAAGCTTATTTTGGTTATCCCATTACCCCCCAAACCGAACTGCTGGAACACCTTTCCGCCCGGATGCCTGAATTGGACCGGCCTTTTGTGCAAGCAGAAAGCGAGTTGGGTGCGATCAACATGGTTTACGGCGCGGCCTGCACCGGCAAGCGCGTGATGACATCTTCATCCAGCCCGGGCGTCAGCCTGATGATGGAGGGCCTGTCCTACATCGCCGGGACTGAGGTCCCGATGGTATTGGTGGATGTGGTGCGCGGCGGCCCCGGCCTGGGGAATATTGCCCCGGCACAGGGTGATTACAACCAGATCGTACATGGCGGCGGCCATGGCGATTACCGAATAATCGTGCTCGCTCCGGCCAGCGTACAGGAAGCGGTGGATCTGACCGGGCTTGCTTTTGACCTGGCAGAAAAATACCGGACGATTGCAACCATCATGATGGATGGCAGCATCGGCCAAATGATGGAACCGGCCGAGATCCCGCCCATGCAGCCTCTCAAGTCCGAGATCCCGGATTGGACTGTGCGCGGCGCGGTAGACGGTGAGAAACGCATCCTGACTTCGATCAACCTGGATCCCCCCGCTCAGGAAGTGATGAACCTGCGGCTGATGACCCGCTGGCAGGAGATCGAGAAAAATGAAGTCCGCTATAAGGGCTATTATCTGGACGACGCTGAATTTATCGTGATTGGCTTTGGTACGGCTGGGCGGATTTCACTCTCCGCGGTCCGGGCCGCCCGTGAGCAAGGCATTAAAGTTGGCCTTCTTCGACCGATCACATTGGCGCCCTTCCCGAAGGATATTTTGGAAGAACTGACCCAGAAGGTGGAAGGCATGCTGGTTGTCGAGATGAACTCCGGTCAGATGCTGGAAGATGTCCGCCTGGTGGTACGCGGCAGAAAACCCGTTGAATTCTTCGGGCGGATGGGCGGCGTGGTGCCCTTCCCGGATGAGGTTCTGACCGAAATTGAGCGGCTGGCTGAAGGCCCCCTCACTACAGAAGGCCATCCTCGCGACCGTTGGCTGTCCCGATTGGCCGAGACGATAGGATAAGGAGAGAAATAATGGTAGCAACTGACATACCGACCAAGATTGTTTATCAGCGCCCGGAAGCCCTCGACCCTCGCGTGACCCATTACTGCCCCGGCTGCACCCATGGGGTGGCGCACCGCCTGGTGGCGGAAGTGCTGGAAGAAATGGGTGAGGTGGAGAACACGATCGGCGTGGCTTCTGTTGGCTGCTCGGTTTTTGCTTATAACTATTTTGATATTGATTTTGTAGAAGCGGCACACGGCCGTGCCCCCGCCATGGCGACTGGCATTAAACGGGTCTACCCCGATAAGACCATCTTCACCTACCAGGGTGACGGTGACCTTGCCTCGATCGGCATGGGTGAGATCGTCGGCGCGGCTTCCCGCGGCACCTTGCCCGGCCAGAAGACAACTTCTTCTCCCACCGGACGCGATGTGGAACGCCAGGGCTTCCCCATCCAAACTGCGGAACTGCTTTCCACCCTGGAAGGCTCTTCCTATGTGGTGCGCCGCAGCCTGCATTCTTCGCGAGAGATCCGGAGGGCGAAGAAAGCCCTCCGCACAGCCTTTGAAGTGCAGAAGCACGGCCTGGGTTTTTCTGTGGTGGAATTGCTTTCGACCTGCCCGACCAATTGGGGGATGACGCCCAACGAAGCCCGCGACTGGATTGAAGAACGCATGCTGACCTTCTACCCGCTGGGTGATTATAAAGTTTCTTCCGCGGTTGCGGAACTCAAGATTTAGGGAGGATCAGGAATGCAACAAGAAGTTATTATTGCCGGTTTTGGCGGACAGGGTGTGCTGTTTGCTGGGCAGTTATTGTCTTATGCTGCCATGGATAATGGTAAAGCCGTCACCTGGATCCCCTCCTACGGGCCGGAGATGCGCGGCGGGACTGCCAACTGCACTGTGGTCGTTTCGGATGAAGAGATTGGCTCGCCCTTTGTGCTGAACCCTTCTGCTGTGTTGGCGATGAACCTGCCCTCGCTGGATAAATTTGAAGAATTTGTTGAGGAAGACGGTCTGCTGGTTGTAAATTCATCGATGGTGGACCGTCCCGTGAAGCGTGACGATATCAAAGTTGTCAGCATTCCAGCCAACGACATCGCCGAAGCCCTGGGGAGCAAACGTTCGGTGAACATGGTCATGCTGGGCGCGCTGCTGGGCAACATGGACCTGCTTTCGCTGGATGCACTGGAAGCCGCATTAGATGCCCACCTGCCCGAAAGGCATAAAAAGTTCCTCGAGGGGAACAAGCAAGCCTTGCGCAAGGGTGCGGAGTTTAATACAAAGTAAATAAGAATAATTAAGATTTCCGATGTTTCTGTGGGTAAAATGCTCACAGGCGATTCTCTCGAGCCAGCAAAAATGTGGACGAAAGCATGGTGAACCAACCCAATTTATTCCTCAGCACTTAACTCTTTATGGAATAAATCGATCCACTTTAGCCTGAGATTCTAATCGGGAGAGGATTCAGTTTATATTAACTGTCCTAAAAAGTGGCCAGGCAACTCTACCCGGCTATTTTTGAGAATTCTTTTAAGACCTGTTGGTTTATACAGGGAGGGGCCATGTTGTTCCGGATAAATGATTTTGCTGAATGGTTTAAGTTGCCACCCGAGCAGGTGACTTTCTTGCAGACCCTTGCGGATACTGCAACTCGGAAAGCCGAAGGAATGACTCACTATCGAGACTATCTGGCTTTGGGATCGGTTTGTCTCGCTAGGCAGCCTGCCACAATCTTTGAAATTGGGACATATTTGGGTGTGACATCGGACTTTTTTCTGTCGTTGCTGCCAGAGGTGAAGATCGTTTCCATTGCCTATGTCAGCCCATTTCCCCGTTTGTTTGGCCAGAATTATAACAACAGTGAATTAAGGCGCTCACAGGTTGGCAGTGCGGTCAACCCCGCAGACCGGGGCCGGTTTGTTCAGCTTTACGGTGATTCCCACAAGCTTCTTCCGGGTGAACTATTAACCCAGTTTGGCCCATTTGACTTATTCTTCATTGATGGAGATCATAGCAGGGAAGGGGTGGCACAGGATACAACACTGGCTCAGGCAGTACTTTCTGAAAAGGGAACCATTTGCTGGCATGATGCCAACCCAAAAGAACGCTATCAGGGAGTGCGCGATTACCTGGAAGAAATGCCCGCAAAAGCTGTCGCGACCGAGGATAATTACATCGGCGGTGTGGCTTGTTGGAGCCCAGAGATTGAGGAAAGACTTTCCAAAGCCTCCACATAAATCTTTATTCCTGGAAGCAATTCAGACCAGTATCTCCTGACAAAATGTCACAAAAGTCAGACCCAGGATTGGCTTTTGAACTTTATCGTTCTAGATAATCGTTTTGCTTTTTGAATAAACTGGCTCCGGGAGCACATCTCCCGGGGTTTTTCTTTAAACGTTATAATTAGGGGATGCTTAACAACCAAATGAAAATTTACGCGATTCAAACGATACTCATCGTTGATAAAAATGGATGATTTTATGAAAATTCGTATGTCTTCCCCAGACCTAACCGATGCTGACCGTCAGGCAGTGCTGGACGTTGTGAACACCCCAAACCTGAGCATGGGTCCCAAACTTGACGCCTTCGAGCGCGCTTTCTGTGACCTGATTGGCGTAAAACACGCCATTGGCGTTAATTCCGGTACGGCAGGCCTGCACCTGTGCGTGCGCGCGGCAGGTATCAGCCCAGGAGATATTGTCGTCACCACGCCCTTTTCTTTCGTGGCCTCCACCAATGTATTCCTGTTCGAAAAGGCCGTCCCGGTCTTTGTAGATGTGGACCCCGACACAGGCAACATGGATACCGGCATGCTGGAAGAGGCCGTGGAAGGCCTGTGCCTGGGCGGCGATTCGGCTCGGCGCTGGCTACCCCGGCGGCTGCCAGCTTTCAATGCGGGCAAGCTTGGCGCGGTGAAGGCATTGCTGCCGGTGGATGTGTTTGGCCAGCCAGCGGATTACGACCCAATCAATGCCGTTGCCAGCCAATACGACCTCGCGGTGATCGAAGACTCCTGCGAGGCCCTGGGCGGTGGCTATAAAGGACGTCCGGCCGGCACCCTGGGTGACTTTGGCGTGTTCGCTTTTTATCCCAACAAGCAGATCACCACCGGCGAGGGAGGGATGATCGTCACCGATGATGACCGGGCGGCGGATTTGATGCGTGCGCTGCGCAACCAGGGCCGCGCACCTGGTGACACCTGGCTGCAGCATACGCACCTGGGCTATAACTACCGCCTGGATGAAATGAGTGCTGCCCTGGGTCTGTCACAGATGGACCGGCTGGCGGAACTGCTCGAAAAGCGCGCCCGGGTGGCAGGCTGGTACGAGCGTTACCTGAAGGACATTGAAGAAGTCACCCCACCGCAGATCGTCCCCAACACCACCGATGTAAGCTGGTTTGTGTATGTGATCCGGGTGGATGAGGCCATCGACCGCGACAGGCTGGCGCGCATTCTGAAGGAAAAGGGCATCCCGGTGCGGCCTTATTTCGCGCCGATCCATCTGCAGCCCTACATGCAGAAGATGTTCGGCTTCCGGCATGGGGATTACCCGGTCACAGAAAACCTTGGCGATCGCAGCCTGGCACTGCCCTTCTCTGGGACGATGTCTGAAGAAGCCGTGGTGACCGTCTGCCAGCGCATTGCAGATGCTCTGCTGGCAGCAGAGAAGTTGGACTGAAACGGGGTTACTCCTGATGCAAAATGAATTTCACCCGCCGCGGCGGACCGGAATCTTCCTTCAGGGTGGTTCGATTCTCCTTTTAGGACTGGCCGGCGGGTATTTCTTTTTTCTGGCCGGTCGGGATCCTTCGGGGTTGGGATTCCTGCTTAATATGCTGATTGCCTTAGTGATCTTTGCGCCTTTGCCGGTGCTGGTCTACCGTTTGTATGCGCTGCTCACCGCCTATTACTTCCTCCAGCGGGATGGTCTGCGGATTCGCTGGGGACTCCGTCGGGAAGACATCCCACTCCGTCAGATTGAGTGGGTCCGCCCTGCGGCAGAACTGGGATTCCACCTGCCGCTGCCCTGGCTGCGCTGGCCCGGCGCGGTACTGGGGAGCCGGAAAGTCTCCGAACTGGGAGAGGTGGAATTCATAGCTGCAGATCTGGCGCACATGCTTCTGGTAGCTACACCGGAGAAGATCTATGCTATTTCTCCTGCTGACACAAAAACCTTCATGGCCCAATATCGAAAGATTAACGAAATGGGCAGTCTCACCCCGCTGGAAGCCCAATCGGTTTATCCCACAGTTCTATTTGGCAGTGTTTGGGAAGATCGCCTGGCGCGCTGGTTGATCCTTGGCAGCTTTGGGATTGGCTTGTTATTGCTGGCTGCAGTCGGCCTGGCTGTGCCAAGGCTGAATACAATCGCCTGGATTGGGACTTTCGAACCCGCACCGGCGGAACGTCTGTTACTGCTGCCTATTCTGGAGGGAATTTTCTGGCTGTCGAACCTGCTTTTTGGGATTTTCCTCTACCGGCGCGGAGGTGCCTTGCGTATTGGCGCGTACCTGTTATGGGGGACGGGGACTCTGACAGGGTTGCTGTTCCTGCTGGCCAGTTTGTTGCTGATATTTTAATCTGGTTGTAAGTCAAAATATTTTGTGAAATTGTTCTGATGGTAGATGTCATTGTGAAATTCTTGATCGGGCTGGCTGCAGGTGTGGGGATTGCCTTTCTGGCTTATCGGGCAAATTCCCTGAACAGCGGCGGGATGTTGGCAGCCGCGATGTTGGGGACAGTGGTGTTTGGCCTGGGGGGTGTGGGTTGGGCTGTTGTATTGTTAACCTTTTTTATCTCTGCCAGTGCACTTTCAAAATTCTTTAAAACAAAAAAATCAATTATAGGGCAGAATTTTGCTAAAGGCTCCCGTCGGGATGCTGGACAGGTTGCCGCAAACGGCGGTGTAGGGGGTGCATTGGCGTTGGCTTACTTTGTTCTTATCAGAGTTTCTCCTGAAAGCCGGCTGCTGCCTGCCTTATGGTTGGGATTCTGCGCCAGTTTTGCCGCTGCCAACGCCGACACCTGGGCTACGGAGCTGGGTGTTCTGAATCCACGTAAGCCTGTGTTGATCTCAAATTTTAAGCGCGTTCCTCAGGGGACGTCCGGCGGCATCAGCCTGGTGGGGAGTCTGGCGGCATTAAGCGGTTCGGCGTTGGTGGGGATGATTGCAGTTCTGAGCGCAGAAGCAGGTTGGGCACCCATGGGCGGCTTGCCTGTTTGGGGGCAGTTCTTTGTGATCACCGGGGCAGGGGTGTTGGGGAGTTTTGTGGATTCTTACCTGGGGGCGACGGTTCAGGCTGTGTATTTTTGCCCGGCCTGCAAGGAAGAGACGGAACGCCACCCGACTCATGTATGCGGAACAGGCACGGACTTGAAAAGGGGGCTGCCCTGGCTGAACAACGATTGGGTCAACACAGCCTGTACCCTG
>JBMCLF010000025.1:0-12186 GCA_048615215.1 Candidatus Brevefilum sp. | reverse complement strand
ATTTTTTCAAGCCATTTCTGAAAGAGCAAGCTTTCTCCAGCTACTTTCAATTTCCATTCCGGAGTAATTTCTTTCGACTGTTGCATTCTCTACCAACATAACATCTCTCCTCCAGAGTGAGATCTTCACGTCGAATGAAATCCACAAAAAGCTGGCTCTCCCTGCCAAAGGTGAAAACAATCTCCTGATTGAATCTTCCCGAGAATTCCTTTTTCAATTAAATCCGGCTAAACCTCACGCCTTTCAGACTCTGCCCCTGAATATATTCCGCTTTGCTCCAGGCAGGACCCTCACTCCGGAAGATAATTGTGAATCTAACAAACCAATTCACATCCTTCTCGCTGGTGAGAACACCATCGAAAACAAAGAAATCAAAGTATAAAAAAACGGATACGCTAATCCGTTTGCAACATTTTTAGGAGTGATGATAAAATCATTGTGTTTATCAAACGGATTCAACGTTCCATCTTTTCACAGCTGGATTGAGTTAAACTCTAAAACAATCAAATTAATTTTTAAAAACAATAAACATAACCCTCCACCATAAATTGTGTTGTATTAAGAGCAACCAGGTTTCATAGAGAGGATTAATAGTATGGAAACACAAGAAAAATTACCCCTTTGGAGAAAGCTAATTTACGGCAGCGGTGATCTGGGATTCAGCATGAACAACTCCATCATCACCGCTTTTTTCTCAGTCTTTATGGTCACAGTCGTTGGGATGCCACCCGGCTTGCTTGCCATCATCTTCATCATCGGCCGCAGCTGGGACTTCGTCAATGACCCCATTATCGGGCACTTGTCGGACCGGACGCGAACCCGATGGGGGCGCCGCCGGCCTTTCCTCTTATTTGGGGCAATCCCCTTTGGGCTCTCATTTGTGTTGTTATGGCTCAGCCCCAACTTCAGCCAGACTGGTTTGGTCATTTATTATTCTTTGGCTTATATTGTTTATGAAGCATTGGCAACAATGGTGTACATGCCCTATTTCGCCCTCACGCCAGAGCTGACTGAAGATTACGATGAGCGCACTCAATTGACCAGCTTTCGGATGATGTTCAACATCATCGGCAGCCTGACAGCCTATATTCTGCCATTGTTGATCATTGGCAATGACTGGACTCAGGCTACCAAACAAGGCGTTCTGACCATGGCGGCGATCGCGGGTGTGATCGCGGCCGTACCCTACCTGGGTGTGTTCTTCGGCACACGTGAAAAGCAAGAATTCCAGAAGGAGAGCCTCCCCAAATTCTTCCCTTCTCTGAAAACCGCTTTCAAAAACCGTCCTTTCATTTTTGGGGCAATGATATACCTGTTCACCTGGATGACGATCATCATCGTTGAATCCAATCTGCAGTTTTTCATCATTCACATCCTGAACCGCCAGGATCAAAGCATGATCATCATGGTCAGTATTTTTGTCACGGCAATTTTCGCCTTGCCAATCTGGAACTGGATCTCAAAACACTGGAATAAACGCTATGCTTATATCTTTGGCGTCGCCTTCTGGGCATCAGTTATGATGCTGTTGATCTTCATGACGCCAGCGACACCTTTCTGGTTGATTTTGGTGTTATGCGTTATGGCTGGCATCGGCGTTAGCGCCGCACAGGTCCTCCCCTGGGCAATCATCCCCGATGCAATTGAATGGGAAGAATGGCATACAGGCAAACGCCATGAGGGGATGTTCTACAGCCTGATCACACTTCTCGGTAAGGTCGGTATGGCCATTGCTCAACCCGTAGGACTGCTGATTTTGCAGCTATCCAATTTCCAGGAGGGCCAGGGCGTCGTTCAACCTCAGAGCGCATTAACAGGCATCAGGATGGTAATCGGCATCCTTCCGGCCATTCTGCTTATTTCGGGGATCGTCATGGCCGTCATGTATCCCCTGACCCGCAAGCAGCATCACGCGATTGTTGAAGGCTTACGCGCAAGAAGAGCAGCACGCCGGCAACGCCGTGAAGACAAGAAGCAGATCCCTGGGGTCAAAGAACCTGTCTAAATGCTCGCTAAAAATCATCATTAACGATATGCGGATTAATCGAATATGGGCTCAGATATTTACTTAAAATATTGACACTAAATCCCTGGTCAGCAACATGCGCTGCCAGGGATTTTTACACAAAATTCATTTGCGCAAAACGTGAAAGCCTTTCTTTATGAAAAAACTATCAAAATTGACAAAAATCATTTACGGTTTTGGCGATATCGGCTTCAGCATGACAGGAACGATCATTGCGGCTTATTTTCCGATCTTCCTGACAGATGTGGTCGGGATCGCACCGGCCATCGCCGCCATCGGACTCTTCATCGGGAAGAGCTGGGACTACATCAACGATCCACTGATTGGTTACCTCTCAGATCGCACCCGCACCCGTTGGGGCAGGCGAAGGCCATTTCTGCTGTTTGGCGCGCTGCCCTATGGCCTGGCATTTGCCTTCCTGTGGTGGAAGCCCCCGCTGGATACGCAAACAGCCCTGGTCGCTTTTTATACACTCATGTTTGTTCTTTATGATGCCGCTGGCACCTTTGTCGGCATGCCTTATTTTGCCCTAACCCCAGAACTGACAGATAATTATGATGAACGTACGGAACTGACCGGGTACCGCATGTTTTTTTCCATCCTCGGGGGTTTGATCTCTTTTGTCGTTCCCATGATGATCATCGGCACAATGTCCCCCGAAAATGCTGAGAACGTCTTCCGAATGGGTTTGGTCTTCGGCGCAGCCGCCTTTATCCCCCTGTATTTCGTCTTCTTCGGAACCAGAGAAAAACCTTATTTTAAAACAATGGAACGCCCCAAACTGCTGCCTTCGTTGAAGTCCGCATTAAAGAACCGACCCTTTGTGTTCAGCGCCGTCATCTACCTCTTCACATGGACGAGCATGCACATTATTCAGGCAAACCTGCTGTTCTACATCAAGTATGTTGTCCGACGGGAGGGGTTGACCGAAATCATCATGGGAACGATTTTCGTCACCGCTATTCTTTCCCTCCCCCTCTGGAATTGGATTTCAAAAAAATTCAACAAACGCCTGGCCTATATTTACGGTATCGGCTTTTGGGCAGTGGTCCAAATATTATTGATCACCGTCACCGCAACCAGTTCAGTAGTGTACCTGCTGAGCCTGTGCTTCCTGGCCGGCATTGGTGTAGGTGCGGCGCATGTGCTCCCCTGGGCGATGATCCCGGATGCCATTGAAGTGGATGAACTGAAAACCGGGAACCGCCATGAAGGTATGTTTTACAGCCTGGTCACCCTGATGAGCAAAACAACAAACTCCATTGCCGTGCCCCTCGCGCTGGCCGTGCTTGATTTCAGCGGATACATCCCAAACGCGCCTGTCCAACCAACGTCCACCCTGACAGGCATCCGGCTGGTGGTTGGCCCTATTCCCGCATTGTTATTGGTCGGCGGGATCATTTTTGCAATCTTCTACCCGCTTTCGAGAGAAGCACATCAAGAAGCCGTGCTTGAACTGGAAATCCGCCGCCAGAGCACACCATAAAATCACCCTATCAGGAGGAATTGTGCCAAAAATAACCCTTAAAAGAGTTCAAAACCACCTGCAGCGCCGTAAGTTTGCCACCTTTCCATGGAAAATCTATAAAGATGACCCGCTTTGGGTCCCGCCTCTATTACCAGAACGGATGAAGCAGCTAAATCCCAAAAAAGGCAACTTTTTTAGTCACGGCGAGGCGGATTTCTTCATGGCCTATCGTGATGGCAGGCTCGCGGGCACAATCATGGCCGCTGTGGACCACTCCTCCAATCAACTGCGCGGCTTGAATGACGGCATGTTTGGCTTCTTTGAATGCATCAACGACCAGGAAGTTGCAAATTACCTGTTTAATGCTGCCGTACAATGGGCGCGCGCCAGAGGACTCTCGCGCATCACCGGACCCTTTCACCAGGATTACGATTCTGCTTACGGCGTATTGATCGAAGGACGGGACCGCCCCCCGGCGATCAGTTGCGGACATACACCTGAATATTATGAAAAACTTGTAACCCAATACGGCTTCACCCCCCTCAGGCCGGATAACATTGCTTTCGCTGTGGATATCTCCGAAAACACCCGGGAATTTGAATTACTGCATAAACTGGCCAGCAGGGCAGCAGCGCGAGGAACAGCCGTGATTAGAGAAGGGCGGCTGGATGAGTGGGATAAAGAAGCCGACCGGATCCATTATCTTCTGAACAAAGCCCTCGCTCATTTAGACGACTTCGTGGGTTGGGACCGGCAGGCTTTGGAAGATACGCTGGCGCCCTTCAAAAAATATGCCGACCCTTACTTGATCCTTTTCGCCGATGTTGGCGACCAAACTGTAGGTTTCTTTCCGGGAATACCAAATTTGAACGAGCTCATCCACAAAATAAACGGCCTGCGTTATCCCTGGGACATCTTCAAGCTGCTCAAGTATAAAAATAAGCAGCCCGCTGGATTGGCCATTAAGAGCGTTTTGGTCTTGCCGGAGTATTGGGGGACTGGCGTGAGTCTGATGTTGTTTTCTGAAATGGTCAAACGCGCCCGGGAAAAAGGTTTCTCCTGGATTGACCTATCACTCACTTCGGAAGATAACCCCAAAACCCCCGTCCTGGCAGAAAGGATGGGTGGGAAATTGTATAAACGCTACAGGGTGTATAAAGTCGAAATTTAATCATTCGAAGGCAAATAAAACTTATCATCCAAAGGGTAGCAGCTCATTATCGCAGATGATTTCTGAATTTATCGTGTTTAATCAACCAACCAAGGTGGATATACCACAAGGTAAATTTAATCACAGCGCTTGATAAGAATTGAAAAATCCTGTAAAATCTAATTATCAATATAAAGCCCCGTTAGATTAATTTTCTATTAAATTGGACAGTTCAACCATAGGGAGCAAAAAATGAACATCATAAAAGTTTCTGCTAACTCCCGCACAGCTGCAGTTGCAGGGGCAATCGCCGGGGTCATGCGCGAGAACCGCTTCGCTGAAGTCCAATCAATTGGTGCTGGGGCAGTTAATCAGGCTGTTAAGGCGATCATTCTCGCCAAGGGATACCTGATCAACGACGGAATGGATATTATCTCCGTGCCTGAATTCGTGGATGTTGACATTGATGGCAAGGTTCGCACTGCCATCAAGTTCACAGTCATGCCAAAAGGAGAAGATACCGCACCAATTGAAACCATTTTGGAGAGTGAAGCTGTAGGGGAAGCAACGCTGGAATAGGGCAAATTCTCAAACAAGCCTTGCAAGACAACTGATTTTTACCGTAAAAACCAGATGCGTTCACGCGTCTTTTTTGGTTTAGTCAGAAAACCTATTCTCGGTCTTCAATAAAGAATTGGAGTTCTTCTTTACCCATCAGGATTCCTCTGACTTTATCAACAATCAGCCTGAGGTGTTGGGGCTTGGCAACATAGTCCAGATCATCGCAGGGAACCGTCAACACAGGACAGAGGTCAAAGTTTTGAACCCAGCTTTCGTAAAGCTCATTCAGATCAGCCAGGTAATCCGCAGGAATAGTGCGCTCGTAATCCCGATCTCGCTTGGAAATTCGGTCCAGCAAGGTCGGCACAGAAGCCCGCAGGTAAATCACCAAATCTGGCGGCGGCAGAAATTCCACCAATACCTGGTAGAGCTCCCGGTAAGTATCATAATCACGATCGCTGATTGCGCCTTGCAGGTACAGGTTATGGGCAAAGATCTCAGCGTCTTCATACACGCTGCGGTCCTGAATGACCGAACCCTTCATGGCCATCAATTTTCTGTGAATGCGCAGCCGGCGCATTAGGAAATAAATTTGCGAATGAAAGCCCCAGGCCTGCATGTCCTCATAGAAATCCGCCAGGTAGGGGTTTTCTGTAACCGGCTCATAAAATGGTGTCCAATCTAATTCTTCGCTCAGATATTTTACGAGCGTCGATTTCCCCACCCCAATATTGCCGGCCACCGCAATAAACTTTTCCATCCGCTAATCACTCCTGAAGGTCAATATTTTCATCGCTTTAGCGATACAAATACCACAGCGCGCCCTTGCATCAAACAAAGTATGGGCTTGATTGTATTGGAAGTTTATTGATTTGAGAAGCATTTTTGGCTTAAAATTTCCTTGAACTTTGCTGGATCCATTAACAAATTCAAATTCTTCACTTGTGGATTAACTCAGGGATT
The DNA here is from genome assembly GCA_048615215.1 of Candidatus Brevefilum sp. GTDB lineage: Bacteria > Chloroflexota > Anaerolineae > Anaerolineales > Anaerolineaceae > Brevifilum. The sequence continues at coordinate 6,018 of JBMCLF010000025.1, read as the reverse complement.
AATCCATGTGTCTGCTTTATAATCGACTTATCCACATCCCTATCCACTTTTTCTCCCCATTGACCGAGAAAATAGTGGATAAACTGTGGAAAACAAAGTATCTGATTGTGGAAAATCTGTGGAGGAAAGATGGCTCAACAATATTCACTGCCCTGGGGTGATGAAGAATTGACCTTTGATTTTGCCGGAATCAACGCAAGACCTTCCACCTTTAATATGGTTGGGCAACCAATTGAAGAGAATCCCATGCGTCACGACCTTGAAGAGGCCGTGCAAATGTTGTAAAAGACTGTCTTCCTGATCAATACTGTCTCGTATGCGGACCTGAACATTGTAAACGTGGTTACTGGAGATCCCATTAAAGCCCACCGTGCGGGCCAAACTTTTCCTGCAGTTACTGCACTTCTTCTGTGCTGAGGCCTTCTTATACCTGTGTTTCCAATTCCTGCAGAACGTTCGACTCGGATAGCGTATGCCAGGAAATCACAACTTCTTGTGAATTGCTCAATTCCTGGGGTTTAGATTCTTCACTAAAAATCAATTACTCCTGTTCATTAAAAGTCATTATTAAAATTGTATTGAAAATCATAAATAAAACTTAAGGTCAACTCAGGGATTTTGATCATCATAAAGATGCACCCCATTTAATAAATAAGGCGGGGTGAAAAGAAACACCCCGCCCGCCAGCCGATAAAAATCTATCTCGTTCTTTCGTTATTTTCTTTGCCGGATCCATTTCGTCAATTCCACCACAATGAAGACGATGGCGCTCAACCCCAAACTGAATAGCAACTGGTTGAATGTAAGCGCTGTTGTGCCAAATATATTCTGCAAAAAGGGCAGGTAGATCACAGCCATTTGCAGGCCAAATGTCAACAAGACGGCGCCTATCAATGCCGGGTTGGTAAAGATCCCCAATTGAAACAGGGTCAGCCGGTCGGAACGGATCGCCAGGGCATTGCCCATTTGAGAAAGCGCCAGTGTTGAAAAGACCATTGTGCTCCAAACAGCATCATCAAAAGACAAGGGAGTAAACTGATCCAGCAATTCCGGTAACAGTGAAACAATACCCATCAACGGGCCCACCCAGATGATGTAAGTACCCAAACCGCGAGCCATCACGCTTTCGTTGGGAGGATGGGGTTTTCGTTGCATAGTATCAGGAGCAGATGGTTCAACTCCCAATGCCAGGCCGGGCAAGCCATCCGTGACCAGATTGATCCACAAGATTTGAATGGCATTTAAAGGGATGGGCAGGTTCATCAGCGGGGCGGCCAACATCACAAAGATTTCACCAATGTTGCTGGACATCGTGTATTTGATGAACTTTCTGATATTGTCGTAAATGGTGCGGCCTTCCTTAACCGCGTTCACGATCGTGGCAAAATTATCATCCAGCAAAACCATATCCGAGGCTTCTTTGCTGACATCCGTACCGGTAATCCCCATCGCCACACCAATATCCGAACGCTTCAATGCCGGGGCGTCGTTGACACCGTCGCCAGTCATCGCTATGATCTCGCCTTTATTCTTCAGCGCTTCAACAATTTTGACCTTGTGTTCCGGGCTGACCCGGGCATAGGTGGACACATTACTTACCACGTCATCCAATTCATCCACGGACATTTCGGCCAATTGCTGTCCGGTAATCACCAATTGCTGGTCGTCCTTCTCATCTTCGGACTGCACGATACCCAGATCCCGGGCGATGTTCAAAGCCGTCAGGGGATGGTCACCCGTGATCATAACCGGGCGGATACCCGCCGTCCGGCATTCCGCAACCGCACGGCGCACTTCAGGGCGTGGAGGGTCAATCATGCCTGTCAGGCCCACAAAAATTTCCTTTTGTTCCAGCTCATCTTCATCAATACTATCTGGAACAGAGTCCAGGAAGCGCATGGACACACCCAAAACCCGCATACCCTCCTCCGCGAGGCTGTTATTGGCTTGATCAATTCTCGACTGCCATTCTTCATTGAGGTCCTCAATTTCACCTTCGCTCCATACACGGTCACAAATTTCTAACAAGCTGTCAACCGCCCCTTTGGTGAAGACCACAAATCTTTTTTCAGGAAGCGAATTCAACAAGGCGTCGTAAGGCTCTTCTTTAATATCCTCTGAACTACTTCTCCGCTCATGGACAGTGGTCATCCGCTTACGCTCAGATGTAAATGGTACTTCAGACACTCTGGGTAAGAGTTCATCCAACTGTTCTTTCCACAAGCCAAGCCTGGCTGCTGCCACAACGAGCGCACCTTCGGTCGGATCGCCAATGGTATGAAAACCGCGGGAATCATCATCTGGCTGAAGCGTGGCATCATTTGCCAGAGCGCCCCCTGCCAATAACAAAGCAATATCCTGGCTGGGTTCGACAATGGGGTCCTCATCTTTGGAGAGAGTGGCGCCAGAATGCTCCATTTGTGTTGACAGGTCCATCCTTGTGCCAGCAATGTCCAGGATGGTGACAGTCATACGGTTCTCAGTCAAAGTGCCTGTTTTATCTGAACAAATCGTCGTTACCGAACCAAGCGTTTCAACGGCAGGCAACCGCCTGATGAGTGCCTGACGCCGGACCATACGTTGTGCGCCTAAAGCAAGCGCAATGGTGACAACTGCTGGAAGGCCTTCTGGCACGGCTGCTACTGCCAGGCTGACCGCTGTCAGGAACATTTCCTCGACTTCGCCCCCCCGCCACACACCCACAGCAAAAACAATCGACACCAGAATAAAAGCGCCGATCGCCAGCCATTTACCCAATTCGGCCATCTTACGCTGCAAAGGTGTTTTTTCTTCGGAGACCCCTTGAAGCATATCGGCAATATTACCCAGTTCCGTCTTCATGCCTGTATTGACCACAACTCCGGTACCTCGGCCATAGGCTACAGCCGTACCCATAAACAGAATGTTGCGCCGGTCACCAACCGCAAGGTTCTTTTCTTTAATTTTTTTCTCGATTTTATCAACCGGGACCGATTCGCCGGTCAGGGCGGCTTCTTCTGTGCGCAGGTTAATCGACTCAATCACCCGGCAGTCTGCCGGTACCCGGTCACCAGCTTCAAATAAAACAATATCACCGGGCACGAGTTTGTTGGCTTCGACCTCCGCAATTTGACCAGACCGTCGAACTTTTACGGTTGGCACAGACATTTTCTTTAATGCCGCGATTGCTTTTTCAGCCCGGTATTCCTGGGTGAAACCCAAGATGGCATTGAGGATAACAATGATCATTATCATGATCGCATCGGTTGTTTCCCCGATGAATAATGAGATCACGGCAGCAACAAGCAGCACAATCACCATGATTTCTGTGAACTGCCCTGCCAAAACAGCCAGAGGGCTGCGAATGCCGCGTTCTTCCAATTCGTTCCGCCCGTATTTTTCAAGCCGCTCGCTTACTTGCTGTTCATCCAGCCCTTGTTTGGATGAGTTCAGTTCCTGTAAAACTGTTTCACGATCTTTTGTATACCAGTCCATACTACTCCCTTCAAATATTAGTTTTTAAGTATTTATTCCAATACATTCTCTTTAAATTTACCCAACCATAAGTATATTTGTTGTAATTGGATATTAATATCTTGATTTTTGAAAAGGCTTGAGAAAAATCGATTTCTTTGGGAATATTCTTCCAGGATGTTATATCATCCATTATCTCAAGATTAATTTTTTTGCTACCTGTTAAATATCAAAAAGAACAAAAACCACTGATCATATATAAAATCGATAATTGCTCGCTCAAATCAAACATTTTTATATCATATTTTCATCCAGCAAACCCTAGATTATATAAGGTTTACACATTCCAAATGTTATTATGAATTGTCCCTAGATTCAAGTACTAAGTGCAACAGTGATTTTTTAAAAATTCCCCCAGCGTCATTAGGTTGTATAAATGCCCATTTTTTAATCGTCTCATCGACCTGAAGGTCTCACTCCGGAAGATGTTTGTCTCCATGCCAATGCATATTTCCCTCTGGTAAGGACAATAGCGAAAACGTTAGCAAGAACCATTGGGTTCCCTAATACCTAATACCTGACACCTAATACCTGACACCTAATACCTGACACCTAATCCCTCATCGCACGACTTTTGTCCTTGAATCCTGCTCGTTTTCACGTTATCCTTCATAAAACTGGAAAATGATAATCAAAGAGAACGTTTCATGAAATCAGAAATCCTCCACAATTTTCGCCTGGCCGGCTTCCCCCTTGGACTTGGCCTCACAAGCGTCCTGGTCAGCGGCACGCTCAACCGTGTTATGATCGTCGAGTTAGATATCCCTGCCACGCTGGTGGGTTTGTTCTTCGCCCTACCCTTACTGATCTCCCCCCTTCGAGTCTGGCTTGGTTATCGTTCAGATGCACATCCAATCTGGGGCTTTCGGCGTGAACCTTTCATCATTTTCGGTTCGCTCCTGGCGGGATTGGGCATTACAGGGGCTGCCTTGGCGGTTATCCACAAAGAGGGAGTCAGTGTCTATTTAATCCTTCTGGCAATCGCCGGCTTTCTTGTATATGGATTGGGAAAAAACCTCTCCAGCAACACCTTTGAAGCACTGCTTGCTGACAAATTCACCGGTGAGGCGCGCCCACGGGCGGTCACCTTCTTCAAAATCGCAATGTTTATTGGGATTATGCTTGGCGCAATTTTGTTGGGACGGCTCCTGTCGCCATTTTCCGCCTCACGGTTGTTGACAATTGTCGCAGCCGTGGCGCTGGGCGCTTTCATTTTGGCAACCCTGGCTGTCGCCGGACAGGAACCGCGTAAAAAGGAAATACTTGTGGAAAGCGAGACTGCCAGGGAAATCCCATTTTTTGAGACCTTTAGAGACATGGTCTGGTCGGATCTGCAGGTTAGACGGTTCTTTATTTTTGTGATGTTGATCGTGGTCGGCACGCTTGGCCAGGACGTACTCCTGGAACCTTATGCCGCCCTGGTTTTGGGAATGTCTGTGGGAGAAACCACCCGTCTGACGGCTATCTGGGGCGCGGGCACCTTGCTTGCCATGGGCGCTTCCGGGGCCTGGCTCGTGAAACACTTCGGGTATAACCGGGTAGTTCGGATAGGGCTTTTGCTGGGGATCGCAGTCTTTGGCGGGCTGATCCTCAGCGGGATTTTTGGTTTTTCGAGCCTGTTTTTAATACTGGTATTTTTCCTCGGAATTAGCACCGGTTTATCCGCTTCTGGGATGCTGACAGCCGTAATCGAGTTCACCACACCGGAACGGGCCGGGCTGTTGATGGGCGTTTGGGGCGTGGCACATAACCTGGGCCAGGCGAGCGGAAGCATGCTCAGCGGTGGTTTGGTGGACCTGGCAAGATGGCTTGGCGGTAATACGCTGACGGCCTACGGCCTGGTGTTCGCCATTGAAGCCCTCCTGCTGGTTTTTGCACTGGGATTACAAGACCAGATCAGTATCTCAAAATCAAAAATAATTTCGATAAGCAGCCTTTCGGAATACTAATTCCTGTTATGATTGATATAAGTTGTTCGACCAGTGAGGAGAAAGAATGGAACTGAATCAAGAACTGCGCAAAGAATTGCTAAAAGCCCAAAAGACCGAAATCACGGAATATCAAGTTTACAAAAATATCGCTAAAATAGTGCCTGATGAGGAAAATCGAAAAGTGGTGGAGGAAATTGGCGAGGATGAAAAACGGCATTACGATATTTGGAAAGGTTATACCGGTAAAGAAGTAAAACCAAACAAGTTTCAAATCTGGCTCTATACAACGATCAGCAAAATTTTTGGCTTTACCTTTGGCTTCAAGCTGATGGAACTGGGTGAAGAAAAAGCCCAGGTAAATTACGAAAAAATTGCCGATGAAATCCCTGAAGCCCGGGACGTGATTCAGGACGAAGACAAGCATGAAAACAAACTACTCGAAATGCTTGATGAAGAAAACCTGATCTACGCCAGCTCAGTTGTGCTGGGCCTGAACGATGCTCTGGTGGAACTAACCGGTGCGCTGGCCGGCCTGACGTTGGCTTTTCGCAATGTGAACATTATCGCCCTATCT
>JBMCLF010000024.1:0-12231 GCA_048615215.1 Candidatus Brevefilum sp. | reverse complement strand
CTTCCTCACCGTCGTTCAGGCGGCACAGTACAAGCCGGTCCGCATTGGGATGGGGCATGACCTCTTCAATTTGGGCCACAACGAATTTATCCGCCGGCCAGGACAGACCAGTGTATTTAAATTCATGATCGCCCTCCGGCATCGGCAGGCCCACCAATCGGATTTCCCCCACTTCCAATCCAATCAGGGTCATCACCTTAGCCAGTTCTTCAATTCCCATGTCGTCAATTTCAATATAGTCTTGTAACCAAGTAAGTGGTACTTTCATGTGGTCCTCGCGTTCAAGTTAGTTATTAGGTAATAGGTAATAGGTATTAGGTAATGGGTATTAGGTATTAGGTAGTAGGTAGTAGGTAGTAGGAGAATTAAATTTCATATGTGTTATCTCGGTCAGGAACTTCTTTGATATTCGATTGATTCTTTTGCTTTCGGAGGTGGGTGATATAGCCATGAAGCATTTTTCCAAGTTCTGTCAGGCGAGATTGGTAAAGTTGATGAAGTTCTTCATCAATATATCCAAGTCGCTCTGCTAGAATCAAGAATGTTTTTGTTTCGGCCATCGATCCTCGGGCGATATAACAAAAGTGGATCCTTTCTTGAAAATTGAATCTGCCATACCCTTCGGCGATATTCGCTGAAATACTGTAAACAGCCCTTCGCAATTGTGAATTCAATGCATACTTTTCTTCAGAAGGTAATAACGGAAGAATGTTTTGACAGACTTCAACGGCATAATCTACTGACTTTTGCCAAACTTTCAAGGTCTGCAAACCCTGATTTTTCTCTGTCATCCTCACCTCCTACTCCCTAATTCCCAGTACCTAATATTCTATCTATCACCTACACCTAAAATTGTCTCAAAAACCTCACATCATTATTCCTGAAGTGACGGATGTCGTCGATACGGTAGCGCATCAGGGTACTGCGGTCGATACCCATGCCGGCGGCAAATCCGGAATACTTCACCGGGTCGTACCCGCCGTATTCCAACACCACCGGGTGCACCATGCCGCAACCCAGGATTTCGAGCCAACCCGTTTCCTTGCAAACCACACAGCCTTCTCCACCGCAGACAAAACATTCAACATCCATTTCTGCGCTGGGCTCTGTGAAAGGGAAATGCGAAGCGCGCAGGCGTGTGCGGGCTTCCTCGCCAAAAATCCGGCGGGCAAAATCCTCCAGCGTCCCCTTTAACTCTGCAAAGGTTACACCCTCACCCACCACCAGTACCTCCACCTGGGCGAACTCAACCTCGCTGCGGGCGGAAAGCTGTTCGTAGCGCATTGTCGCCCCGGGCAGGATCACACGGATCGGTTCGGGGGCGCGCTCCCGCATCACCCGTATCTGGCCGGGAGATGTGTGAGTGCGCAGCAACACGCCTTCTGTTTTTGTGTAAAAGGTATCCCACATATCACGAGCGGGATGATATGGTGGCATGTTGAGAAAGGTGAAGTTGTAATCATCCGTCTCAACCTCAGGTGAGCGATAGATTTTAAAGCCCATATCTCCGAAGGTGCGGGTGATGCGGCGCAGCACCTGTGTCAGGGGATGCAGCCGCCCGTGGGAGACTGGCCGTCCTGGTAAGGTCACATCCAGCTTCTCGGTCGCCAGGGCTTTTTCCAGCGCGGCTTCCTCCAGGTCCTGACGCTTCTCGGCTAAAGAGGCTTCCAGCGCCTGGCGCACCTCATTGGCCGCCTTGCCCATCAACGGCCGCAGGTCTTTATCCAACTTGCCCATCTTGCTGAACACAGCCATCACCGGTGAGCTGCGTCCCAGGTGCGCTACACGCCAGGCTTCCAGCGCTTCTTCATCCGCCACATCTGCCAGCACCGCCAGCGCTTCGGACTTAATCTGATCCAGCTTTGTCAACTCTTTTTCCTTCTCTGTCATTGCGACTTTTCCTTTGATTTTATGGTCCTATTCCATAAAAACTTAAATTGCACTTAAACAAAACACCCGTCCTCGTAAAGGACGGGATTTCCGCGGTACCACCTTTTTTGGCCGTGCAGCCTCACTGCAAAGCCCACTCTACACCGACAGCCCGATGGGCGATCGGCTCTCCATTTAACGCTGGGTCAGGCGGCTCAGACTACTTGTGAAGCACTTTCACCTGAGCGGCTCGAGAGGGAACTTCACCTGGTTTCCGCAGGGTCCGGGTCTCAGTCTTGCCCGCACCGCCCTGTCAGCTTCCAGCAGGGTACTTTCCTCTGTCATCGCCGATGACTTATTATCGTAAGTATTATCGTCAAAAATCAGTGGGCTGTCAAGCTCAATCCAGAAAATCTCATTGCCATCAAAAAATGAGAATGCATATCAAATTAAATCCAAAGACCTTGCCTGAGGCAAGGTCCTTGTACGTAAACGATTAGAGGGAGGGCATGAACGGCCGTACAAAGGGTGAGGTCTCACCCCGGCGCATGAAGTGCCCGGAGGGGCCTTCACCAAGAAATTCAGAGAACCAGGATTCGTGTTCAATCTCCTCATTCAGAATTGCCAACGCCAGGGCATGGGTGCGATGGTCTTTGCCTGCGGTCATGTGACAAATTTGAGAATAACCTCTCACAGCACAGCGCTCCGCTTCCACCAGGACCTTCAATATCGCCATCGCGTCGTTAATGTCCTCGGGCAGCCGGGCCGGTGGGCAGGCGGAAAGGTCGTGAAATTCTTTCATGTCATCCGGCAGCTTGCCGCCTAATTCATAAATCCGAGGGACCAGGGCTTCAAAGTGATTGCGATCTTCAATCCTGGCTGCTTCTGCGATCTCTTTGATCCCCTCACCTTCCAACCCAATCAGGTTTGCACGCAGAATCGTGTAGTAATAAAACGTGGTCAGTTCCGCCGCTGCATTTTTGATCAACAAAGTCAACAACTCATCAACATCAATACCTGTATTTTCAACCATTTCTCGTGCTACTTTGGCCACCTTCTTTTACCTTTCACTATTACTTTTGGATATATTTTTAATACCTTTTAAGGCGTTTCAGCAAACGTTCACTTTACGCAAGTTTTAATTAATTTATTTACGACATTTTGGGCAGATGCCGTAGAAAGTTACCTGACTGCGGTTGATCTTGTAACCGGAAAACAATTCTTTGGGAAAATGAATGTCCATTAAATCGCCTTCTACATCAACGATCTGATGACATTTTTCGCAATAAATGTGGTGATGCTGGGTGGTATTGGTGTCATAACGGGTGCTATCGGAACCAGGACATTTGACTTCTTTCAATTCTCCCATTTCAACCAATTCATGAACAGTGTTATAAACTGTCGCAAGCGAGACATCAGGCATTTTTTGTCGAATTTTTTGATACAGGTCTTCTACAGTATGATGTGAATCGGCCACTGCCAATAATTCGAAAATTAAACGCCTTTGTGGTGTCACTCTCAGGCCCTTATCACGAAATTTTTCAATTACTTTTTTTGTTCTTCTCATTTACGACAGGTTTTCTTATCGATAATCATTATTTATTTATAATTATTATATACTAAATAAAGCTATGTGTAAAGGGCAATCCTGCTCGGCGAACGATCTCAATATCGCGTCCATTGGACAAATGATTTTTAGGTCGATACAATTGATTAAGGATATCAAAATAATCCTTTCGACACTCGGGCGAGGAGTCCGTGTTGTAAATATAAAAACAAAAAAGGAATTATTATGGGCAAATCCGAGAAAATCTTAAGAGAGTTATTGGGATCAGCCGATATTCAGGTCGGTGGAAATCAGCCCTGGGATATCCAGGTACATGACGATAGGTTTTATGATCGGGTTCTGCGGGATGCCTCCCTCGGGCTGGGGGAATCGTATATGGACGGGTGGTGGGATTGCGAATCGATTGATGCCTTCATTGACCGGGTGTTGCGAGCCAAATTGCGAAAAAAGGTGGAGAACAATCTGCATTTGGCCTGGCATGCCCTGCGGGCGAAACTTTTCAACCGCCAGTCCCTGACCCGGTCAAGGGAAGTGGCTGAAAAGCATTACAACCTCGGCAACGATCTTTACCGCGCAATGCTCGATAAGCGACTCAATTACACCTGCGCCTATTGGAAGGATGCCGAAAACCTGGATGATGCTCAGGAAGCGAAGCTCGACCTGGTCTGCCGGAAGATCGGCGCACATGAAGGGATGAAAATCCTTGAGTTGGGCTGCGGTTGGGGCAGTTTTGCCAAATATGCAGCTGAAAAATACGAGGCGCATGTGGTTGGCGTCAACATTTCCAAACAGCAGGTAAAACTGGGCAGAGAGCTCTGCAAGGGCTTACCCGTGGAATTACGCTTGCAGGATTACCGCAAGGTTGATGGACAATACGATGCCGTCATCTCCATCGGCATGATGGAACACGTCGGTTATAAGAACTATCCAACCTACATGGACGTGGTGGACCGCTGCTTGAAACCAGAGGGGATCGCATTCATGCACACCATCGGGAGCAATGAGAGCATCACCACCGGGGAACCCTGGACGGATAAATACATCTTTCCCAATGGGCAGCTGCCTTCCATCGCTCAACTGGCTAACGCAATGGAAAGACGCTTTTTGGTCGAGGACTGGCATAATTTTGGCCCCGATTACGACCCAACGCTAATGGCCTGGCACGCCAACTTCAACCGGGCCTGGCCAGATCTTAAAGATACATATGGCGAACATTTTAAGCGCATGTGGAACTATTATCTGCTCAGCAGCGCCGGCGGCTTCCGCTCACGTTCCCAGCAGTTGTGGCAGGTCGTCTTCACCCGTCAGGGCACACCGCAGCCGGCTTGCCGGGCCAGCTAGGAAACCGATGATTAAAACCGAAGTTTTGATTGTTGGCGGCGGGCCGGCTGGCTCAGCCTGTACGAAACGCCTGCGTGAATTGGGTGTTGATTGCCTGATTCTCGATCGGCAGACCTTCCCCAGACCCAAACCCTGTGCGGGGTGGGTCACACCCCAGGTTTTTAACCATCTGGGTGTTTCACCCGAACAATATCCGCATGGGTTGACGCACTTCAACTCATTCCAGGTTTCCATTAAAGGGATTAAATTCAGCCTGCCCACCCACCAGTACGCCATTCGCCGGGTTGCTTTTGACGCCTGGCTTCTGGACCTGGCTGGCGCAGATCCAATTCAACATCGAGTGGAGGAAATTCAGAAAGTCGAAACTGGTTTCGTGATTGACAATAAGTTCCAAAGCAAATTTCTCGTCGGCGCGGGCGGCACACATTGCCCGGTGCGCCGGCATTTCTTTCTTCCAAAACAGAAAAACGGAGGCGATGGCTTGATCATCGCTAAAGAGGAGGAGTTCACCTTTCCCGCCACCGATTCACGCTGCCATCTATGGTTTTTCGAGGAGGGCTTGCCTGGCTATGCCTGGTATGTGCCAAAAACCGGCGGCTATCTCAACATTGGCATTGGCGCAAGCGCGGCCGGATTAAAACACAAAAAAATGACATTGAACGAATACTGGGAAAAGTTCGTGCAAAAGCTGAATGCCATGAACCTGGTGAATGGCCGCCGATTTACTCCATCAGGCTACAGCTATTACCTGCGTCAGAAGAGGGTGGAACCGCAAAAAGGAAATATCCTGTTGATTGGCGATTCTCTGGGTCTGGCAACGAAGGACATGGGCGAAGGGATCGGCCCGGCCATCCAGAGTGGGATCCTGGCGGCTGAAGCGATCAATCGGAGAAAAAGGAGTTACTCCACTAAATCCATCCCTCGTTATTCACTCGGTACACTGCTGGGGTTAAGACGTTAATTTGCTTGTTCCCTCTCTTCGATCTGTTTTTTCTTCTGACGATCATACCCCGCACCCAGAATGAGCCCGATCACTAGTCCCACACCTGCCCCCGCAAAATAGATAGGATTATTTGTGAAAACGAATAACAACACACCAATCCCAGCTCCTATGATGATGCCAGACAACATCCCTAATTGCGTGTAAGAGTACTTCTTCTCTTCCATAGTGTCTCCTTGTTAAAATAAATTAAATAAATTGAACAACCAGCAAATTGACGATCTTCATCAGATTATAAACGATGATGTTTTCCACGAACCGTATTCATTGTAATACATGCTGGGATTATCCCGAATTGAAGGCAGCCTCATCCTAATTGAAGGATTCACCCTCAAAATTCACTTTTGACACTCTCCGCTGAGTTAACAAACCTTTGATTGACAAATTACTTCTAATAAAATATACTGTACCCCAGTATAGTATTATTGGAGGTCCACAAAAAATATGCCGATTTACGAGTATCACTGCAACGACTGCGGAAAAGAATTTGAAAAACTAATGGGGTTTTCCGATCCCAGAGTTAATGCCCCAGAATGCCCCGACTGCCAGTCGGGCAATACCCACAAACGTCTCTCAACCGTTGCATCATTCACCCGGGGGAACAGCCAGAGCAGCAATACATCCAACTGCGGCACCTCCGGCGGCTTTCGCTGAGCGGGTTAATCCCCATCAGGCCGGCGGCCTGAAAAAGGACTTAGTATCATGATCCAAACAAGAAATCCTGAAGTTAAAGCCCAGATCAAACACCGCCTGGCGCGGATAGAGGGCCAGCTGCGCGGCGTTCAAAAAATGATCGATGACGAGCTCGACTGCCGGGATATCCTCCAGCAATTGATCGCCATCCGCTCCGGCATCCAATCTGCCAGTCTCAATTTCCTGCAGGAAGTGGCTAATGAATGTTTGGTTGAAACGGATGCTCAGGATGATCAAGCTGACCGGAAAGATACCATGGCGGAGCTCATCCGAATGTTAGGAAAAGTTACCTGAAAGAAGTTCAAAGGAGGAAATATGGCAGCACAAACAACCCTTAGATGGATCCCCGGGGGGACCCGCTTTGTTTCGACGGACTCCACCGGCCATTCGGTGGTGATGTCCAAACCTGATGATAATACGGGCATGAAGCCATCAGAACTGATCCTCTCAGCCCTGGCAGGCTGCGCGTCCGTTGACGTGGTGGATATTCTTGCAAAGAAGCGCACCCCCCTTTCATATCTGGAGGTGCAGCTCAGCGCCGAACAGGACGCCAACCCACCTTGGACTTTTCGTAAAATATACATGAAATTCATCGTCAAGGGTGAAGGCCTCACCGAAAAGAACGCGGAGCAGGCCATCAAGCTTTCTGAAGAGAAATACTGCTCGGTCTCTGCCACCCTGCGGGGCAAAGCCGAGATCATCACCAGTTTTGAGATATTGGAAGAGTGATTTCTTACCGTCACGTCTTTACTGAAAGCGGCGTGACGATTTCTTTTTAATATGCCGTAATTGACGGACCTTATACCGTCAGGCCCTTGCCCATCGCAATCGAAATCCAAAGAAGAAATGCAAAGCTCAGTCTAAAATTATTTCAGTCCATTCACATCCCTGCTTGACATCGAACGTATGTTCGTGTATTATTAATGAAAGTTAGCACAAATGAGCGGTCGTAGATAAAGGAGCCTGAAATGATGGCGAGAAAGAAAGCTGGGCTGGGTGAACGTCATAAAAAAATCCTGAAATTCCTTGAGAGATTCCAGGCGGAAAATGGGTTCCCACCCTCCATTCGTGAGATCGGCGAAAACACCAAAATCAGCTCCACATCTGTGGTCAATTACTACCTCAATCAATTAGAGGAGATGAACTTCATCGAAAGGGAAAGCAATGTTTCTCGCGGGATCCGGCTTGTGCGCACCCTGGAAGGCAACCTGGTTGATACTGCCCAAACCATCTCTGATATGTTCAACATACCCGTCGTCGGGCGCATTGTCGCAGGCGAACCGGTGCCCGTTCCATCTTCAGATTTTAATTATTACGACCAGGAAACTGGCATCAATATCGCCCGCAGCATGCTCCCTGCAAGGGAAAAAACTGAAGGCTTGTTCGCACTCGAGGTTCAGGGAGATTCGATGATCGATGCCATGGTCAATGACGGTGATATTGTCGTCATGCGCCCGATCAACCGGGCAGAAAATGGTGAGATGGTGGCGGTTTGGTTATCAGACCGTGATGAAACCACGCTGAAGTATTTCTATAATGAAAACGGAAAAGTTCGCCTGCAGCCCGCCAACCCACAGATGAAGCCGATTATCATTGATAATCCCGAACAGGTCAAAGTCCAGGGGAAGGTTGTGCTGGTCATCCGGCGAATGGAAGGCGCTTGAGCCTCACAAAATCCAATCAATTTAAACAGCAAAGAGGCTGTCAGCAAATTGAACAGCCTCTTTTTATTTGCGTTTACACTGAAATTATTGCAGTTCGACTTCTGCGCCGGCAGCTTCCAGTTTTTCCTTGGCATCCTGCGCAACATCCTTGCCCACTGCTTCCAGAACCTTGGAACCTTCGTTTTCGGCCATGTTCTTGGCGTCAACCAGGCCAAGGTTTGTGAGCTGACGGATGACCTTGATGGTTTCGATCTTCTTCGGACCGGGGCCTTTGAGGACCACATCAAATTCAGTCTGCTCTTCTGTTTCTTCTTCTACAGCGCCAGCACCGGGGGCGGCGACAGCAGCTACGGGGGCCGCTGCAGAAACGCCCCACTTTTCTTCCAACATTTTGACGAGTTCAGCGGCTTCCAGAACGGTAAGCTCGCTCAATTCATCCATTAATTTTTCTAAATCAGCCATTGTATTATCTCCTAAAACTTTATTAATTCGATCGACAGATGCAAATGCACCTTTGAAATTTGCTAATAATGTGCTTTTCTAAACTCAGGCAGCACCTTCAGCAGCCTGGCCTTCTTCAGAGAAGGCTTTAACAACTGCGGCCATCGAACGGGCCGGTTCAGCCAGTGTGCGGACAAGTTTGGTAGCGGAAGCCATAACGGTCCCCAGCAAAATGCCACGCATGACGGGCAATGTGGGCAGGTCGGAAAGAGCTTTGACTTCATCTGCCGTAAGCAGACTCTGATCCATATAGCCGAGTCGGATATCAAAGACGTTGTTTTTTGCGATATCACTCATGATTTTGGCTACGCTGGGGGCATCGCTGAATGCGAAACAAACGATGTTGTTTTCTTCCCAGAAGCCCTCTTCATAGTCCAGGTCCATATCATCCATGACCAGCCTGAACAGCCGGTTCTTCACCACATGAATTTCGCCATTGACATCGCGCAATTCCGCGCGCGCTTCATCAATCGCATGCATGTCCATGTTCTGGAAGGACATCACAAAGAATGCATTACTGTTATCAACCCATTCTTTATACTGCTCAAGCATTGCTTCTTTTTCTTTTCGAGTAAACGCCAATTTATTCACCTCCTTCCAAATGAATTTAAACCGAGAAGTCTTTGCCTCAAATTTCGCTGAGGCAAAGACTTCTAAAAAGATACCTTTAAGTATCAAAGTTTTAATCTGATGCCTTCACCTCGGCGGGATATTAAGCCCCTGTTGGGACACCTGCTTTCTTCAGCGAAGAATTCTGTTATTTAATTTTTTGTTTGCGCCATGGATTATAGCACAAACAGCTCTCAATTACAAAGTTAACGATGATGCGTAAGGATCGATTTTGAGTCCAGGACTCATTGACGATGCGACAGTCACACGGCGGATAAAGTTACCGCTGGCACCCGCCGGTCGAGCCTGGCGGACAGCAAGGATGAAAGCTGCCAGGTTCTCATGAAGATCCTCAACATCAAATGAGATTTTACCAATCGGAACATGCACGTTGGCAGTTTTATCGAGCCTGAATTCAATCCGTCCGGCTTTAGCCTGTTCGATGGCGTCGGCGATCTTATCTGGGGGGACAACCGTGTTCGCTTTGGGGTTGGGCATCAACCCGCGGGGGCCAAGGATACGGCCCAAACGACCGACGGTTCCCATCATGTCCGGGGTAGCGATCGCTACATCAAACCCTGTCCAGCCGCCCTGGATCTTCTCTACAATTTCGTCTGAGTCGGCCACATAATCTGCGCCGGCTTCCCGGGCAGCATCGGCGGCATCGCCCTGAGCGAAAACAACCACGGTCACGGATTTGCCCAAGCCGTTTGGCAGAGCAACCACATCACGAATCTGCTGGTCCGCCTGTCGGGGATCCAGCGTAGTCCGCAGGTGGACTTCTACCGTCTCATCAAAATTTGCAAAACTGATTTCTTTGAGCAATTCCAGGGCTTCACGCGGTTCATATAATTTTTCGCGGTCCACCTTCTGCCTTGCTTCAAGATACTTCCTACCATGACTTGCCATGAAAACTCCTTTGTGGTCCAAACGGGTGCAGGCACCCTCCCACTGATTAAAAATATTATTCCTCTACGACAACAATTCCCATGTTTTTGGCGGTACCTTCAATCTGGCGCATGGCACCTTCCATATCCACCGCGTTCATGTCCTTAAATTTCTGTTCTGCGATCTCGCGGACCTGGGAGCGGGTTACTGTGCCAACCTTCTCTCGGTTAGGCTCGCCGGAGCCCTTCTCAATGCCTGCTGCGTTGCAGAGCAAAATTGCCGCTGGCGGTGACTTCAACTTGAAGCGGAATGAGCCGTCTTGATAAATGGTGATTTCAGCAGGGACGATTTCACCGGCGCGTGAAGCTGTCCGGCTGTTGTAGTCCTTGCAGAACGCCATGATATTGACACCATGCTGAGCGAGGGCCGGGCCAATCGGGGGCGCCGGGTTCGCTTTGCCAGCCTGTATTTGTAATGTAATAATCGCTTTTACTTTCTTTGCCACTGAATTTCTCCTTTGTGGTTCTGGCGGGACATCAGTCCCTCCCACAATATTCTAAAAATGTTTCTCTTTTACTGTTTTTCTACCTGTAAAAAGTCCAGCTCGACTGGTGTAGAACGTCCGAAGAAGTTCACCATAACGCGCACTTTGGTGCGCTCCATGTCGATTTCGTCCACCGTGCCGATGAATTCATTAAAAGGTCCATCAATGATGCGAACTTTTTCGCCAGGCTTGTACGTAACTTTGATGGTCGGTGCTTCGGCTTCCATCCGCTTCAGGATCTGAGATACTTCTTCTGGGCGAAGAGGAATGGGATCATTCCCCATACCCACAAAACCAGTCACGCCGGGGGTGTTCCGCACGACATACCAGCTTTCCTCATCCATTTTCATATTCACCAGGACATAGCCCGGGAACACGTGACGCTCGATGGATCGGCGTTTGCCGTCTTTGACCTCGATCTCTTCCTGAGTGGGGATGACGACGTCGAAGATCCGGTCTTTCATTCCCATAGTTTCAATCCGCTGTTCAAGGTTATGACGGACTTTATTCTCATAACCTGAATAACAATGGACCACAAACCAACCCCGATTTTCTTGTTCATTTTCATCTTCAATCGCTTCGTCAGAAGTCGCTTCGTCAGAAGGTGTTTCATCAGAAGGTGTTTCATCAGAAGGCGTTTCGTCAGAAGGCGTTTCGTCAAAAGCCGCATCCTCAGACTGGGGTGCATCCGCCGGGGTTTCAGCAGCATCCTCCGCAGGCGCGGCCAGATCTTCCGTTGTAGAAATGGTTTGTTCTTGTTCCTCTTCTTCAGGAACTTGTTCTTCTGGATTATCTGTTGCTGCCATCATATCCTTACCTGCTTTCCCTGATCCGTCCTGAGGTTTTACCCTAAAATTTGACTAAAGGGCCACCAGGAGCGTGATCAACCGCGAAAATGCGAGATCCAAAACGCCCAGGATCAACGCCATAATGACCATTACAATCATAACCAAACGGGTCATCTTCCAGGCCTCTTTCGGGGTTGGCCAGGTGACTTTTCGAAGTTCACCGATGGTTTCACGCCAAAAACGCTGGATTCGTTGAATTATTGTTACTTTTTTTCGTTTCTTAGCCGCCACAAGCCTCTCCTTGCTTACGTCTAAAACGCCGCCCATTTGATAGACGGCGTTGAAAATTCCAGGCAGGCCAGGTAGGAATCGAACCCACAACCCCCGCTTTTGGAGAGCGGTGCTCTGCCAAATTGAGCTACTGGCCTGTGTGTACCACTGTGCTGGCCTTGAAATTCTCGATAGCCTTACCTCAGCAGTCTTATTTTACCTCACGATGCTCGGTATGTTCTTTGCATCGCGGACAATACTTTTTCAACTCTATCCGACCCGGGTCATTACGACGGTTTTTCTCTGTCGTATAATTCCGCTCTTTGCATTCCGTGCATTCAAGCGTGATAACCGGGCGGACACCTTTCTTCTTTGCCATGTGTATTCTACCATGGCTGCTCCATGTACTGGAGCAGCCATGAATTCCTTCCTAATGAATTGACTAATCAAGAACTTTGGAGATCACGCCAGCGCCAACCGTCAGGCCGCCCTCACGG
>JBMCLF010000023.1:0-12849 GCA_048615215.1 Candidatus Brevefilum sp. | reverse complement strand
GGTTTCAGCCTATCGGCGCGCGGCGAACGCCTCGAGTGCACAGCTTGTTGAAGCAAAAGTCAATATGGACACTGGTGAAGTGTTAATTTTTGCGGAAAAAGAAGTTGTTGACGATGTTCAAAACGAGGACACTGAGGTTGAACTCGAAGAAGCGCGCAAGGTCGAACCAGAAGCTGAGATTGGCGATATGGTTGTGGTAGAAACCACCCCTGAAGATTTCGGGCGTATTGCCGCGCAGACTGCACGTCAGGTGATTCAGCAGCGCATCCGCGAAGCTGAACGTGAGATCCAGACAGAATATTTTGAAAAACAAATTGGCGAAGTTGTCAGCGGCATTGTGCAGGCGGTCAGTGGGCGGGGAGCAACCATTGGGCTGGACAAAAAAGCTGAAGGGACGATGTTGCGCAAAGATATGATCCCGAGAGAACGCTTACGCGTGCATGATCGGATCAGGTGCCTGCTTTATGATGTAAAGGAAAGCGGCCGGGGGCCTCAGATTTACCTTTCAAGGGCGCATCGGAAATTCTTGCGCCGGCTCCTGGAAAACGAGGTGCCGGAAATTTATCATGGCGTGGTTGAAATTCGATCTATCGCCCGTGAGCCGGGCCAACGAGCAAAAGTTGCCGTGTCTGCCACACAACAGGGGATCGACCCTGTTGGCGCGTGCGTGGGTGTCCGTGGTGTCCGCATTCAGGCCATCGTTCGTGAGCTAAGCGATGAGAAAATTGACGTGATTGAATGGAGCGATGACGCCGCATCCTTTATCGCCAAGGCAGTCAGCCCGGCGAGAGTTATTGGTGTTTATCTCTCTGAATCAGAGGAGACCGGGAAAACAGCCAGTGTGGTGGTGCCTGAAGATCAGCTCTCCCTGGCCATCGGCCGTGACGGCCAAAACGCACGCCTGGCAGCGAAACTGACTGGCTGGCGCATTGATATTAAAAGTCAGGTTGAAGCCGCTGGCGAAGCTTTGCAGAAACTTCGCGAGGACCCATCCTATCAGGAAATGGCTGAACGGGAAGCGGAAGCTATCGAGAAGGTTGCCGTATTGCTTGAAAAGAAGGCTGAAGGACGCCCTCTCCCGCCAGAAGATTATGACTATATGGCGAAATTTATCGATCGGGTGGAAAAACGGGTTGAGAAGAAGCGCCGTGAAGAAGACCTTGAAGAGAAGCGCCTTTACGAAGAAGCCTTGGCGACTGTTCCGGAATTGACTTTTGAAATTGAAATCCTGGATGTTGACTTACCAGATCATATCCTTTATATCCTGCAAGAAGGCGGGATGGAAACTCTGGGCGACCTTGTTTTGCAAATGCGGCTTGATCCCGATAGGATCCTGGCGTTAAATGGCATCGGGCAGAAATCCTTTGAACAGATCTCTGATCTGACAGAAGGCCTGCGGACGATGCCGGAAGAAGCACCGGAAGAAGCCATAAAAGAAACAGTGGAAGAAGCCATTGAGGAAGAAGCCGCGGCCGAACCTGTTGAGGCGGAAGGGGAAGCAGAAGTTAAAGTGGAAGAAGAAGCACCTGCCGCAGAAGCAGAACCTGAGGCAGAAACCCCGGTTAAGGAAGAAGAGGAAGCGGTACCTGCTGAAGTAGAAGCAAAAGAAGAAACGGAAGAAGAAGAGGAAGAAGAAGAGGAAGCTGACTTTGATAAGCTTTTCTCTTACGATGCCAGGAAATACGGCTATTATGAACCTGAGAGATTCCGGCCTGAGAAAGAAGATGAAGAAGAACCCAAGCCGGGTAAGAAAAAGAAACGCAAGAAGCGTCGCCCGCAAGTCGATGATTCTGATGAGTGGGAAGATTGGTAAAAATAAATGAGCAGCGATTAGATGGCCAAGAAATCCAAACGTCGCAGCAAACATATTCCACGTAGAACCTGTGTGGGCTGTCGCGAAGTGCTCTCCAAACGCTCGCTGGTTCGAATTGTGAACGGGCCAGAAGGTGTCAGGGTGGATCCCACCGGGAAAGCTCATGGCAGAGGGGCCTATCTTCACGACAAACAGGAATGCTGGTTGCGCGGAATCCATGGGGCACTTGGTCATGCTCTGAAAACCGAACTGACGAATCAGGAAAAAGAAGCGCTATTAGATTATATGAATGCTCATATTCCTGGTGATGAAAGAGAGGCCCAAAGGGGGGCAGAGGGATTGTCGGGATGAATTAAAGTCATCTGATCGCTCCTCAGCAGTTGAATAATCCTTTATTTATCTTCTGGCTTCAACAATCCAGAGATACGGGGAAGCATCATGGAGGTGTTGTGTGAGCGATAACGAAAATAAGAAAATCATTTTACCTTACAGTATCAGTGTCAGGGACCTGGCAGAAAAGATGGATGCCAGCCCTATTGAGGTCATCAAAGTCTTGATGGCCAATGGTGTCATGGCCAGCATAAATCAGAATGTTGACTTTGACACGGCAGCCGTTGTTGTCAGTGAGTTGGGGTTCGAACCTGAACTGGAACAAATTGAGGAAGAAGCACCTGTAGAAGAAAAAGGCGAAGTGCCTTTATGGCGGCAGGTCATCGAAGATGAAGCAGAAGAAGACCTTCAGGCGCGCCCCCCGGTTGTCACCATGCTTGGGCATGTTGACCATGGGAAAGCCACACTTTTAGATGCCATTCGCGAGACAAACGTGGCTGGCGGCGAAGAGGGTGGGATCACCCAGGGTATTGGTGCCTATCAGGTGGAACACAAAAAAGGCAAAATAACCTTTTTGGACACACCCGGACACGCAGCTTTCACTTCAATGCGCGCCCGCGGCGCGCAAGGCGCTGATATTGTCGTTTTGGTCGTGGCTGCGGATGATGGTGTAATGCCGCAGACTCGTGAGGCGGCCAGCCATGCCAAAGCCGCCAGGGTGCCGATCGTGGTGGCCCTCAATAAGATGGACCTTCCCACGGCAAATCCCGAAAAGGCCAAACAGCAGCTGGCTGAAATTGATTTGGTCCCCGACGAATGGGATGGGGATACGATTGTCGTTCCCGTCTCGGCCACGAAGAAAGAAGGCCTGGATGACCTGATGGAAGCCATCCTTTTGGTTGCAGAAAACAAGAATATCAAAGCCAATCCTGATGGCGAAGTCTTCGGCACGGTTGTGGAAGCTGAACTTGACAAATTCAGGGGTGTTATGGCAACCCTGTTGCTTCAAAACGGCACGATCAACGTTGGCGATACAGTCCTGGCTGGCAAAGCCCATGGACGTATCAAGGCGATGTTTGATTTCCTTGGCAACCGTATTAACACCGCTGGCCCCTCCACACCCATCGCTGTGATGGGCCTGAATGATGTGCCGCGTGCCGGTGATATCTTCAGGGTAGTTGAGTCTGAAAAGGAAGCCCGTGCGATTGTGGGTAATATGGAAGGCGAAGAACAAGAGCAGAATGTCGTTCATCGTGCGACACTCGAGGATTTGTTTGAACGACTGCAAGCTGGTGAAGAGCAAGAATTACGCCTGATCGTCAAAGCGGATGTGCAGGGTTCTCTTGAGCCGATTGTTAATTCTATTGAAGAAATCGCTGACAATCAACCAGAGGTATCCATCGAGATCTTGCATCAGGAAACTGGTGACGTGACCGAAAGCGATGTCATGCTCGCGGCAGCCTCCGATGCCATCGTCATTGGTTTTTCGGTCAAGGCGGACAATGCCGCTGAACGTTTGGCGGAATCTGAAGGCGTTTCGATCCGATTGTACACGATCATTTATCGGCTGCTTGAGGACATTGAAAAAGCCCTCAAAGGGATGCTGGAACCCGAATTGGTGGAAAAGACGATTGGTCGAGCCAAAGTTTTGGCAACCTTTAATGTTTCCCGCTTTAAAGTTGCCGCAGGCTGCCGGGTGATTGACGGTGAGATTCGTCGCAATAGAAAGATTCGGGTCCTGCGTGACAATCAGACCTTGTTTGATGGGTCAATCGGCTCACTCAAGCGCGGCAGAGAAGATGTCCGAGAGGTAAGGGAAGGGTTCGAGTGTGGTATAGCGATCAGAGATTTCCATGAATTTGAAGAAGGCGATCTCCTTGAGTGCTATGTGATTGAAGAGAAGCCGTTTTAATTAACGGATAGAAAGAAGCAAGTATGCCATCAGATATTAGATTGAAACGAATTCAGGATCAAATGCAGCGTGTGCTGACCCAGATCGTGGAAAACCAGGTAAACGATCCCCGAGTGAAGAATGTTTATGTCACCGATGTGACTGTGGACCGGGAACTGGATTACGCAAATGTTTACGTGTCTTCATTGGAAGGCAAATCGCAGGCAGAGGAGATCCTGGAAGGGTTATCCAACGCAAGCGGTTTTATCCGTTATATGCTCAGCCAGGAAATTAAATTACGGGTGATGCCTAAGCTGAGATTTTTCTGGGACGATACACCGGAAAAAGCTGACCGGATTGAGACGCTCCTCTCTGAAATCAGGGAAGAACGCCAGACATCAGGCGAAGACAAGCCGGGCGCTGAAGAGGGCAACGACGAAATTGAGGACGAGCAATGAGCAGTACGCTTGACCAGAAAATTGAACAAAAAATTACGGACAGCCAGAACTGCCTGATCGTCTCTCATGTCAGGCCTGACGCTGACGCCGTTGGGTCGATGTTGGGGTTGGGACTTGCTTTGCAAAACGCAGGTAAAAATGTGCAAATGGTTCTGGAAGATGGGGCCGGTCGCTTTGGTTACCTTCCAGGGGTTGATGCAATCAAACGCGCGCCCGAAGGCGAGTTTGATCTTATTGTGATTGTGGACTGCTCTGACCCAGATCGTGTGGGACAAGTCCTCTTCGATTATGGACAGCCTGACCTGGTCGTTGACCATCACAAAACAAATTTGCAATTTGGTACGTTTAATGTGGTGGAGTCAGATCAGGTGGCGACTGCCGCCATTCTTTACGATCACATTCCTGCCTGGGGATTGAGTTTTGACCCGGATACAGCAACCTGTTTGTTGGCGGGCATTGTTGGAGATACGATTGGTTTTCGCACGCCAAATGTTAATTCCGAGGTGATGAGAATCTCCGGTGCATTGATGGATTTGGGCGCTGACCTGGCAGAAATCTATCGTGAAGAATTGATCATAAAGCCTTTCAACGCAGTGCGCTATTGGGGTTTTGGTCTTAAAAGGTTGGAGAAAGATAACGGGCTGGTTTGGACAAGCTTGAAGGTTGCTGACCGCGAACAAATCGGGTATGCTGGAAACGATGATGCAGATCTCGTAAATGTGTTATCATCAATACAAGAAGCAGAAATCGCTGTGATTTTTGTTGAACAATCAGAGAACGAAGTCAAAGTAAGCTGGAGAGCACGACCCGGCCTGGATGTCTCAGGCATTGCTTTTGAGTTTGGCGGTGGGGGGCATGCGGCCGCCGCAGGTGCAGACATTACTGGAGTTTTGCGAGACGTAAGAGAACAGGTGCTTGAAAAAACCCGGAAATTATTAGAAACACAAAAGAAAAATAAGGAGTAAAGACAATTCCCCTCGTGGAGTAAAAAAGTATGAGTGAACAAGATTTTGATGTAAAAAATGCTGTCTCGGGGGTTCTGGTCATTGACAAGCCGGTTGGGATGACATCGCATGACGTCGTGCAGATTGTCCGACGGGGGACGGGCATTCGGCGCGCCGGTCACACAGGCACTTTGGATCCACGTGCCTCAGGTGTTCTGGTCGTCCTGGTGGGGCCTGCCGTGCGTTTGAGCGAATTTGTTTCCGCTTCGGATAAACGCTATCAGGCGATCATCCGCTTGGGTGAGAGCACGGATACATTTGATGCTGAAGGTGAGATCACGCGGCGGTCACCGGTGGACATTTCTGAAGAACAAATTATTGAGGCGTTGACCCAATTTGAAGGCACAGTGGAACAGGTTCCCCCCGCTTACTCTGCCAAGAAGGTTCAGGGTAAAAAAGCTTACGAACTGGCGCGCGAGGGTGAAGAGGTTGAACTCGATGCGAAAGAAATTGATGTTTATCATCTCGAACTGCTCGAATGGGACCCGCCAGAAGCAATTGTGGATGTATACTGTTCCTCTGGCACTTATGTTCGCGCCCTGGCGAATGACCTGGGCGAAGTCCTGGGCTGTGGCGGACATCTGGTTGGCTTGCGGCGGACCAAAAGCGGCGAATTCGCACTGCGAGATGCCATTCAGCTTCGAAAATTACAGGAAGCCTTTGAACAGGGTGACTGGTATAAATACCTGATCCCCGCAGCAGAGGCCCTGAATGATTGGCCGTCCCGGGAATTAAGCTTCGATGAGGTTGATCTTGTGCGCCACGGGCATCGCATTCCGGTTGAAGAATCTCCCGATGAACCTGATCAATGGGTGCTTGCTGTCAGTGAGCAGGGTGAATTGGTGGCTTTGCTGGAATACATTCCCGAAGACAAGGAATGGCAGCCGCGGAAAGTCTTCTTTACCTAAACCAACTGAAACATAGGTCTATTGATTGAATCCTTCGCCCTTTCTTCATTCATTGAAGGAGGGGCGTTTTTTATCTCTACAAGGTTATCATCAATGCTTAAAAACAACAAACAAGAACAACTGCATGTGATTGACTTTTTTGAATTACCATCCCAACCTTTTTCCGATTCCTGTGTTACGATCGGAAATTTTGATGGCGTTCATTTAGGCCATCAGGCGATTATTAAAAAGATGGTTGAGGATTCCAAAATTGAGACCAAACCGGTGATCGTGATTACCTTTTTCCCGGATCCTTCTGATTTCTTCAACCCTGCAAAAGAAGCATTTTACCTGACCACACCCAGTGAAAAAAGGTGGCGGGTATGTCAGCTTGGGGTTGATCGCGTTCTGACCTTGCATTTTACGAAAAGATTATCTGAACTGACGGCTCGAGAATTTTTGACCGCTTTGGTAGAAAAGGTTGACCTGAAAACCCTGGTGATTGGAAGGGATTTTGCTCTCGGCAGAGACAGGCAAGGCACATTGCCGGTGATTCAAACCCTTGGAGACGAATTGGGCTTTGTGGTTGAGGTAATTGAGCCGGTTAAAAAGGCCGGTGAGGAAATTTCCTCAACCAGAATTCGTCAGCACCTTGTTCAGGGGCAGGTGGAAGCCGCAGCGAAATTATTGGGCCGACCTTATTCTATTTTTGGGCCGGTCACCCATGGTTCGGATCGGGGCTCGCGAATTGGGTTGCCAACCGCTAACATCGCTCATTGGCCAAAGAAGCAGTTACCGGCGGTGGGTGTATATGCCACCCGGGTTTTTCTGGGAAAAAATGAATATTTGGGGATCACAAATGTTGGTTTTCGTCCCACATTTGAAGATCAGGAATCTCCCAACATTGAAACGCATATCCTTGATTTTGATGGTAACATCTATGGGGAGGATTTGGAATTGCACTTCATTGCGAAAATAAGAGATGAACAAAAATTCTCTGGCGTTGATGCTTTGCTTGAACAAATAGAACGTGACAAGTCCACCGCGAGAAAGATTTTCAACCATGAACAGACCTAGGCGTATCTATCTGCTCAGCCCCCAGGACCTCAGTCCAGAAACAATCGCAGTTGCCTTTGCAAAAACCTCTCGTTCTCCAAAACCATTTGATGAAATTGCATCAGAATTGAGTGATGATCGGGCGGCCCGTTTCCATGAAAAATGGGTCGTCGGTTACGGCCATTCTTCTGTAGCGGAACACGCGGTGCTGCACATCGCCATTGAAAATATCTCGCGTCTGGCGATTGAAACGATAGAGGGCAATCGACTGGCGTCTTATACAGAAAAATCAACACGTTACCAGCAATGGGAGGGGGATGCTTTTTTTGTTCCGGAAGAGATTCGGGAAAGTCATTTCAGAGACGAGTATGTTGAGACATGCCATGGATTGTTTCAGGCCTACCAGTTGATGATGCCGGCCATTAAGAATTGGCTTAGACAAAATCTTGAGCAGGATGAGGCGGAATCGGAAAAAAGTTTTCAACGCCGTATTCAATCGGAGGCGGCAGACGTTTGCCGCTTTTTACTGCCGGCAGCGTCACTGGCCAATGTGGGTGTGACGATCAATGCGAGGTCGCTTGAATACGCGATTTGTAAAATGCTCAGCACACCGCTTTCAGAGGTCCAGTCGATTGGAGAGCACCTCAGGGAAGTCGGGCAGCGAGAAGCGCCCACGCTAATTAAATATGCTGATTGTAACGAATACCTTATCGGTGTTCGCGAGAAGATGCGCAAGGTACAACCAATACAGAGCGCTCATCCACACATGATGGATCTCTCCCTGATCGATTGGGACCGTAACGGGCAGGAGAAGATTCTTGCCGGTGTCCTCTTCAGGTTTTGTGATCTGGATGGGTTCCAAAGCGTGTTGGATTATGTAAAAAACCTGTCATCCACTGAGCAACGTCAATTGGCTGATGATATCATGGAAGATCGCAGCCGATTTGATCAGCCGCTGCGTGAATTTGAGTATCCGGCCATGACCTTTGAGTCAGTCATGGACCAGGGGGCGTATTTCGAGTTCAAACGTCACCGGATGATGACCCAAACTGTTGGCCCGCTAACGGTTGACTTAGGCTATGCGATTCCTGAAACTATTGTTCAAGCAGGCTGTCTTGAAGTTTATCAGAAAGCCATGGTTAAGACCGTAGAACTATTTGATAAAATTGCAGCATGGAATCCGGATGTTGCCAGCTATATCGTGCCAAATGGGTTCAATCGCCGAGTGCTGTTCTCACTGAATCTGCGTGAAGCCTTTCATTTCTGCCGGCTGCGGGCAGCAAACAACGCGCATTTTTCAATCCGCAGAATTGCGCTTCAAATGGCTGAAAAGATTCACGAGATCTACCCGCTTTTTGCTTCATACCTGGATATCCCCAATGACCAGACGAGCCAGGACATCAGTGACAGGTATTTTTCAGAATTAAACTCAGGCGTGTAAGCTCCATAATATTAACATTTGCTTGAATGTATGTGTGTATATGCCTTATCAAACTTCAATGATTCAAATCCCGGCACAATATGATGGGGATACATAATGAACTTTTTGATGATTGTCTCCTTTATCAGTTTTTGGATTATTGTTGGTAACGCAGAGCGTGAACCTAATTGGCGGCTTGCGCTGATACAAACAACCATTTTATGGGGCACATACCTGATCCTTGGGACTGAGATCCTCAGTTTATTTACAGCAATCCATCGAACTTCTCTGAGCATCATGTGGGCTTTGCCCATTCTGGCGGTGATTGTTTGGATGTTTGTCTGGCTCAAGCGGGGAAAAATTCTCAGGCTTCCAGTTGTTTATCATCGGAACAGTTGGGTAGGATTTGTATTGGATATGTTTGTGATCCTCATCCTCGTGGTCACTGCACTGGTGGCCCTTATCTCGCCGCCCAATTCATATGCGGCGATGGTTACCCGGATGAGCCGGGTGGCGCACTGGGAGCAAAACGAAACGCTGGCTCATTATCCGACGGGGATTGAATCTCAAAATAGCAACACATCGGGCGCAGAGCAAATTGCGCTTAATTTTTATATCCTGGGCGGCGATGACCGGGCGGTTAATATTGTCGCCTGGATTGGCTTTGCCGGGGCAGTGGCAGCTGCTGCCAGCCTGGCGGGGGTGCTTGGTGCGAATGTGAACGGGCAGCGTATGGCTGCGGTTTTCACTGCAACACTGCCTGTGGCAATTACCCAAGCGAGCAGTATGACCAATCACATGGTCGTTGCCTTTTGGATTGTCAGTGCAGTACTGCTGCTTCTGTATTACACCAAACAAACCCAAAAGCCCATCAACCTGATCCTGTCTGGAATGGCTGCGGCACTTGCGATTGTGACCAAACCGACGGCTTGGATTTATCTCTGGCCGTTTGGGTTGTATGCGGTTGTGGCACTGCGCCGAAGGATGGGCATGTGGAAGATGCTTATGTGGGCAGTTTTCGCGCTTAGTGCTGTGGGCTTGCTTTATGGGGGACAAATCCTGCGCAACCAGAAAACCTACGGCCAATTTTATCGACCGGTGGAACTGGCTGAGCAAATGAATGATGTGCGTAACTGGCGGGTGATGATCTCGAACATCTCTCGCAACGCAGCGCTGCATGCAGACCTGCCTTTCCCCCGAGCCGATACCTGGCTGATGAGCAACCTCGAAAAATTGCACGAACGCCTTGATTTTGCCATTGACGACCCGCGCACGACCCTGTCTGAGAACTTTTTTATTCCAGAAGTTAACACATCAGAAGAAACAAGCGGCAACCCACTGCATGCCGCTATGATTGTGTTGAGTGTCACTGCCTTGGTGGGCATGGTGTTGCTGGGTAAAGAAGATCCGGACATCCTTGTTTACGTGGGCGCGATATTCTTTTCAATGATATTGTTCTCGCATTTTCTAAAGTGGCAGCCTTCCGGTGGACGCCTGCAGTTGCCATTCTTCATCCTGTTTGCACCCCTTCTGGCCATTTTGCTGGATTGGGCCAAAAAGACTCGAGTTGAGACAATTTTTTCAGTTTTATTGCTTCTTTACGCAATGCCCTGGTTATTTCAAACAGCGGAGCGTCCCATTATTCCAGCAGAAAATCGGACATTTCCAATCAGTGTGTTTAACCAAAACAGGCAGCGTTTATATTTTTCTTCTAACCCTGAGGATTATAAAACCTATTGGGCTGTCACCAATGAATTAAAAGCAAGAGGTATTAAGAGCGTTGGGCTCAATCTAACACCGACCAGCGAAGAATATCCATTCTGGGCGTTGCTGGGGGCGCCTTCGGACAAGCTTCAGATTCAATGGGTTAATGTGAAAACACCTTCGTTACGATATCTTAACGAAGGTTTCTCTCCAGAGGCGATCATCTGTGAGGATTGCAGTCTGGATGAGATTCTCCGCTATTCTAAAGAGTTTTTACATCAGCAGTATGATTCAATTGATTTATTTGTAAAGGAGAAGTGATGAAGTTGCCCGATCGGATCAGGTGGGTTTTCTGGAATAAAGAAGAAGCGCGGCTGCGAATGATCTGGCGTATTGGCGTTCATACCGTTGCCCTTTTTGCACTCACTACCGCTTTCACCCTGGGATTATTGCTCATTACACTTTTTGTTGATGCAATTTTTGGTACTGGGATTGGCCAAAGTCTGACAGAAAATGGACCAGATAATTTCATGCAGGTTCCCTTGATCTTTATGGTCATTATTCCTTCTGCGACGTTTTTAGGGGTCCTGGTGGCAACACTGATCGTTGGGAAATATATCGATCGAAGAAAATTTAAAGATTTTGGAATTTCCTTTTCAAAGTCTTTTTGGGTTGATTTTGCATTCGGTTTGGGGCTTGGCGCACTTCTAATGGCTTTGGTCTTCTTGTTTGGGTGGCTCTCTGGAAATTTTGAGGTCACTGGCTTTTTCCAGCCGCTCAATTCAGATTTAAGCTTTCTCTCCGGGTTTCTTCAAGCACTGTTCTTATTCATTTTTGTTGGAATTTACGAGGAACTTCTGTCACGGGGTTATCATTTGATCAACCTGGCGGAAGGGTTAAATGTTAAGCCAGGTGGAAAACGCAGGGCGGTTATCCTGGCGGTTTTAGTTTCATCATTGGTGTTTGGCCTGCTCCACAGCAGCAATCCCAATGCATCTGTGGTGAGCACCCTCAACATCACCTTTGCCGGGATTGTTTTCAGCCTTGCTATGATATTCACCGGAAGTTTAGCTATACCGATCGGGCTGCACATCACCTGGAATTTTTTCCAGGGCAATGTATTTGGTTTTCCTGTCAGTGGAATGCGGAATGGGGCTACGATCATCGCTACCGAGGCAATTGGCCCTGACTGGCTGACGGGAGGTTCGTTTGGCCCGGAAGCCGGGGTTATGGGGTTGATCGCTTTGATCATTGGTGGAATATTTATTCTTTTGTATATTAAGCGTCACAGCGAAATCAGATTACATAATGACATAAGTGAATATCATCCAAATAAAAATAATGATCCACATACCACTTTGTCGGAGTAGAATCGCTCCGCTTAATTTGGTTTAAAATTTCCAGCAATAGAATTATGGCTGTCTTATCCGTTTTAAGAATCGGTTAGTCAGATTTATTGGGATAAACTTCCAATGAAAGAAAATCGCCAAATATCCAATATAAATAACCCTGACAGTTTGGCTGGGCTGTGTGAAAAATACCCTGATTGTGGGGGCAAAATGGAAGTGGGGTTTTACAGGTGGGGGAGATACCGTAATAAGGGTACATTAAAGAGCAATCTTTCCAGGAAAAACGACCGAACTATCTTCCTTTATGTGTTTGTTTTTGGATAGAATGTTAATAGTGATACTGTTCACAGAATAATGGTTTCAGGACATTATTTCTCTGTTGAGTTGGTATGGTATGCTTTGATTGAGTAAGATAATTTGTGGTGTTTGTTATTTGAATTTTGGCGTGTAATGATTTTATTCGATAGATTCATGGATTGGGTAAAATTAGTAAATCAACATAAAAACCGAATTATTGATCCTAGAATAAAATTTCTCAGACTTTTTTTGGAGGCCGGATGACATTTGATCAAGGACTCGTGTTTGGCATCATTGCGGGTACACTGCTGTTGCTTGGGCTGCAGATCTGGCGGTATGACCTGGTTGCACTGATAGGAATGCTGTTGCTGGTGCTTTTCGGAACCATTTCAGTTGAAGAGGCCTTTTCTGGGTTTGGGCATCCCGCGGTGGTGACAATCGCGGCTGTTCTTGTCGTCAGCCGAGGCCTGCAGCATACCGGGGTCACAGAAATCATTGCTAAATGGACGACAAAGATCGGGGATAAATTGGGGGTTCAGCTGGTGGTTTTATGTGGGCTGGTGGTGGTCAGCTCAGCATTTATGAATAATATCGCTGCTTTAGCGGTATTTATTCCTGTTGCGGTTCGAATTGCCCGCAG
>JBMCLF010000022.1:0-12875 GCA_048615215.1 Candidatus Brevefilum sp. | reverse complement strand
ATTTCTGAATGGTTCGGCAACTGCGGTCATCGAAATACCAGATCCCATGTTATGGTGGCCCAATGGATACGGCGAACAAAACTTATATGAAGCCAGGGTGACACTGCGTACGGAGGATGAGGTGGTTCTGGATGAGCGTGATTTCCAGTTAGGATTACGAACGCTGACTCTCCTTCAGGAGACGGATGAATTTGGCGAATGTTTTACCTTTGTGGTTAATGACGTGCCAATATTTGCAAAAGGATCAAATTGGATTCCGACCGACTCTTTTCCGACGCGCATCACCAGGGAGCAGTTGACGCAATTGTTAGGCGATGCCGCTCGAGCAAACCACAATATGCTCCGTGTCTGGGGAGGTGGTTTTTATGAAAGTGAAGATTTCTATGATTTGTGCGACAGCCTGGGTATCCTTGTCTGGCAGGACTTCAGTTTCTCTTGCAGTGTTTATCCTCTAAATGATCCGGATTTTGTCCATAATATCCAGGAAGAGGTTCGGGACAATGTGAGCCGGATCCGGCATCGAGCATCCCTGGCATTGTGGTGCGGGAATAACGAAATGGATTGGGGCTGGGAGGAATGGGGGTGGGACACAGAAAAATACCAGGACTATCGAGAAGCATACCATATCTTTTTTTACGAGACGCTTCCAGGCTGGGTTGAGAGGCTGGATCCTGACACGCCTTACTGGTACAGTTCACCAACATCGGGGAAACCCTTCAAAGACGCAAATAGCAACGCCCGTGGAGATGCCCATTATTGGGAGGTTTGGCATGGCGCCAAACCTTTCAGTGCCTACCGGGAGCAGTACCCTCGTTTCATGAGTGAATTTGGTTTTCAATCTCTTCCACCGTTGAAAACGATCGCTACATATGCCAGTGAAGACCACTGGAATCTGACCGATTACATGATCGAACACCACCAGCGCAGCCACTACGCCAGTGCGCTGTTCATGGGCCAGATGGCAATGCATTTTATGATGCCGATGGATTTTCCATCATTGGTTTACCTGACCATGGTTCTGCAGGCGGAGGGCATCCGTTATGGGGTTGAACACTGGCGTCGTAACAATCACCGTGTGAGCGGTACCCTCTACTGGCAGTTGAACGACTGCTGGCCTGTGGCATCCTGGTCCAGCCTTGATTATTTTGGCCGCTGGAAAGCGCTTCATTATGCCAGCCGGAAATTTTATACCCCCTTGCTAATGTCGATTGAAGATGATCAGGCTTCAGCACAAATGCGCGTTCACCTGACCAATGATATGCGGGTCGGATGGGATGGGTTGATCCGTTTGGCGTTGATGCGTCTGAATGGCGACCTGCTCGAGGAGGATGAAATAAAAGCTTCTATTGACCCCTTATCGTCTGAACTCATCATTGAGGAAAAATTTCAATCGCTGAGCCTGGATGAAAAACGAGAAACAGTGTTTATCGCTCATTTAATGAAGGACAATCAGCTACAGTCAACACAACTGGCGACCTTTGTCCCCAATAAACACCTTCAGCTTGTTGATCCCAGGCTGAAGGCTTACCTGTTAGAAGGTGATGGTGACAAAATAATTATTGAATTAAAGGCAGATTACCTGGCGAGATTCGTTGAACTTTCTCTCGATGAGGCTGATGTTGTTTTCAGCGATAATTATTTTGACGTTATCCCCGGGCAGACGGTGCGAATCACTTTTGACCGGCCCAAAGGATGGAGCATTGACGATGCAGGCCGAAATCTGAATGTATTTTCCTTATATGATAGTTTTGCGTGAATCTGCGAGGTATGTTCTGTAAATCTAATAAGTTTATTGATATAACGAAGTAATGAGATTTGCTGGAAAGGCGCATGCATCGTTCATGCGGATTTACCCAATGATAAGCTGTGGTGATTGATCATCTCCGGCGGGAAAATGGCTATCACCCAAGGAAGAATCAATACAAGCCCTTTATAAGGACATTTCTATTTTGCTGAAGCGCAGGACATTTCAACTTTGCTGTAGATTAGGACATTTTAACTTTGCCCTGACAAGGGGCAATGTGCACCTTACATTAACCCCTGTGGATGTGTTACAATACATCGGTTAAATTTCAATTTGGAAGGAAGAATACTTGATGATGGTCGACTCAGAACTGTTAATCTCACCTTACGGCGGGAAGCTTGTTGACGCGCTTGCCAAGGGCGGTGAAGGTGAGGAATTACTCAAAATTGCCAGCACGTACCCCACCGTACAGTTGACCCCGCGCCAAACCCACGATCTGGAGCTTCTGGCTGTGGGTGGTTTTTCACCCCTGAATCGGTTTATGGGAAAGGCAGATTATCAATCAGTTTTGGATAATATGAAATTGTCTGATGGTACGCTCTGGCCTATTCCGATCACTCTGACAATTGACAAGCAAGACCTGCCGGATCAGGCGGATTGGGTCACGCTGCGGGATGTACATAACCAGATCATTGCCGTGATGCGAATGGAAGAAATATTTCGGTTCAATTGGAAAGAAGAAGCCGAAAAGGTTTATGGCACAACCGATCTCAAACATCCGATCGTTTCCGAGATGATTGGTTGGGGTGACCTGTGTATTTCCGGTGAGCTTAAAGTTCTCAATCTCCCAACCTATGACGATTTCGTTGATTTGCGCCTGACGCCAGCAGAGACCCGAAAAAGATTACAAGCGATGGGCAATGCCAATGTGGTTGCCTTCCAAACCCGCAATCCCATGCACCGGGTGCACGAAGAACTGACCAAACGCGCCAGCAAACTAATTGGCGGCAGTCTGCTGATTCATCCCGTGGTCGGGATGACCAAACCCGGTGATGTGGACCATTATACCCGTGTACGCATTTACAAAACTCTGGTGGAGAATTATTACAATGAAGACACCCTTCTGAGTCTGTTACCCCTGGCCATGCGCATGGGCGGCCCGCGAGAAGCCGTCTGGCATGCGATTATCCGCCGAAATTATGGCGCCAACCATTTCATCGTCGGCCGAGATCATGCCGGCCCTGGGGTAGACAGCCAGGGGAAACCCTTCTACGGACCGTATGAGGCCCAGGAATTGTTGATGAGCGTTGAGGATGAAGTTGGCGTGAAAATGGTGCCTTTTCAACTGGTGGTTTACCTGCCTGATGAGGACCGGTACGAATTGGTCTCAAATGTGCAGGATGGCACAAAAGTCGCCATGATTTCTGGTACGCAGGTGCGTGAGGATTATCTGGCAAAGGGCATCGCGCTGCCGGAATGGTTCACGCGCAAGGAATCCGCGCAAATTCTCCTTGAGGCGCATCCACCGCGCCATAAGCAGGGCTTTTGTATCTGGTTCACGGGTTTGAGCGGTGCAGGAAAATCCACAATTGCAAAGCACCTGACCAACATGCTTCAGGAATATGGTCGAAGTCCTACCGTTTTGGATGGCGATGTGGTGCGTACCCATCTTTCAAAGGGTCTAGGTTTCAGCAAAGAAGATCGCGACACAAACATTTTGCGGATCAGCTTTGTCGCTGGCGAGATCGTTCGCCATACGGGCACGGTAGTATGTGCTGCGATCAGCCCGTATCGGCAGGCGCGCCGTGAAGCACGGAAGATGATCCCAGAGGGGCACTTTATCGAGGTGTTTGTCGATACGCCATTGGAAGTTTGCGAAGCCCGAGATGTTAAAGGCCTCTATGCCCGGGCGCGTTCTGGTGAGATCAAAAATTTCACCGGTATTGATGACCCCTATGAAGAGCCCATTGAGCCGGAAGTCAAAGTAAATACTGTGGGTAAAACCCCCAAAGAAAACGCGCGTGAGATCATCGATTACCTGATTGACGCAGGATTTTTGCAAGAATTTAACAATAATCACTAATTCTGTAAATGGTTCCCTCAGTATTTTCAAAGGGGATTACTGGTGTTGTAAATCAAAAAAAGACTGCTTCTGAAAGGGAGCAGTCTCTCTTTAAGGCTTAATCCTTGGAAAAATACTCTTTTCTCTGTGTTGGATGGCGTTTCATTCCTGCCTCAATAAGGTCCATCAAATTGTCCAGGACCTGGCCGACCTTTTCATCTTCCATGATCGTCTCTGATAAAATTTCTGCATCCTTCAGGTCCAGACGATCAGTGAGATATTGGCCAAACTGGTAGAAAACTGTTTCCATCAAAAACGCAGCAGTATCCGGGTCAACCCACGTTGCAACATCGCCGTGGGTGATTCCCTGGGCAATCAACTGCTTGAAAAATTGTGTTGTCCCTCTGCGGCGAAGTTCCTCTGCCATTTCAGAGAAAGGCACTTCTTCTACAAAAGCTCTGTAGAGAACTCTTCCTAAATGAGGGAATCGAACTTCGAAGATGACCGTTCCCAAGAACTGCCATTTGAGATAATCGAAAAGGTCGCTGGATGGGTTGGGTGAGGAAAGGTTTTTGAGCAGGTTCAGCTTGGTTTCTGTCCCGATCTCGATAAGGGTCCGATAAAGGTCTTGCTTGTCTTCAAAATATTGATAGAAACTGCCCTTGGCAATCCCTGCCTGTCGCACGATTTTGGAAATTGACGCCACTTCGTAAGGATGGGCAGCAAATTCTTCTGCTGCAATAGCCAATATTTGGGTCTGTTTATCATGCGGCAGGTTGAAAAAGGTAGTTTTCGGCATGGAAACTCCAGTTACATTGTTATTCTCCGATGAAATGGGAAAAATATGCCAGAGAAGAGAGTTTGTCAGGTTTGAAATTTTCCTCATTCATTATAATCTGAGTTCATTATTGACAGATAAATATCATGTAAAATTAGACCAGTTAGAAGGACTTTCCTATTTAACAAAGGATATGCAATGACGCCTCAAGCCCCCATTAAAAAAAGGTTGAATTTTAAAACAAAGTTGTTTTATGGTCTGGCCTCTTTAGGCACTGCCACGGTCTCGTCGATATTTGCTGCACTCCTGCCGATCTTTTATCAGGATTACCTGGGTTTATCCGCGCGCTGGATTGGCATCGCCTCCGCTGCCTACGCGGTCTGGAATGCGATTAATGATCCTCTTTTCGGGTTTATCACAGATAGCACACACTCAAAACTCGGGCGGCGAATTCCCTATATGCGTTTTACGGCCCCATTTCTGGGGTTAACTTTCATCCTGGTCTGGTTCGCCCCTCAAGGTGCTGGTGAGTCAGCAATTTTTTGGTGGATGCTTGTCACAATGCTTCTATATGATACATGTTACACCATCATTGGCCTGGTGCATGGTTCTTTGATGCCAGAGCTTTCTGAATCGGATGTGGAGCGCAATCAGCTCTCGATCTCATCGGCTTTGTTTGGCTTGCTGGGTTATGTTTTTGGGTTTTTGCTCCCAGACCTTTTCCGCCCGCAAGCGGGGATGGGGAACACTCTGTGGAGTTTGCAGCTTTCAATGGTGGCCGTGGGAATTATCGCGGCCTTTTTGATCATTTTGACGACTCTGAACGTTAAGGAGAGACGTGAATTCGCCTACGTCGATAAACCGCTCAAATTCTGGGAATCGCTCCGCTATACATTGACAAACAAACCTTTCTGGATATTCGTCACGATGAACTTCCTGCTCACATTGATGAATGCTATGGCCACAGGCTCAATTTTTTACCTGGCTGATTACGTCACTCAAACCAGTACGATCGTGCTGATGGTGTATTTGTTCACACCACTGGGTTTGGGAATTCCTCTGGCCAACCCGATGGTCAAGAAGTTTGGCTTGCTGCGCGCCGAGCAGATCTATCTGCTGGTGGGGGGTGCTGGGCTGGCCTCCCTGGCTTTTATGCCGGTAAATTTGATCCCGATCAGCCTGGTGATCACCGGGCTGGGTTTATCCGGGCAGCAGACGATCACTTATAACATCCTGGCTTATGTCATAGATGATGATGAAATCAACACTGGCAACCGACGTGAAGGCGCATTCTACGGCGCCAATGCCTTGCTGACCAAGCCAGCGCAATCTATTGCGCTGTTTCTGACGGCTTCGATTTTGGAGCAGTCAGGATTTATCACCCGTGCGATGAACGAAGGACAGGTTTTTCTGAACCAGCCCGAGTCAGCCTTATTTGGTATTCGCACCATTGTGGGCTTAATCCCGGGGCTGGCGATGTTTGTCAGCGCGGTTATTGTGATCTTTTTCCCGCTGCAGGGAGAGCGCCTGGTGCAGTTAAAGGCAAAGATTCTGGCCATGCACGATCAAAAAGAAGCAAGATTATCAGAAATTGAAGGTTGAGATTATTTGACCGAACTTCATTTATTTCAGGAGCGATCGATGAAAATTGAATACCAAAAATCAGAGAAAATTCCTTTCAAATATAAACTATTCTATGGCCTTAGCAGTTTGGGTTTATTAACAATTTCAGGAACGTATGCCTCATTGTTGACGATTTTCTATCAGGATTATCTTGGCCTGTCCGCACGTTGGATCGGAATCGCCTCAGTTGCTTATGCTATCTGGAATGCAGTTAATGACCCCATCTTTGGGTTCCTTTCGGACCGTACACGATCCAAATTAGGACGGCGTATTCCTTTTTTGCGGTTTACTTCCCCATTTCTGGCATTGACCTTTTTCCTGGTCTGGATGGTGCCGGAATCTGCTTCGCAAATCCTGCAATTTTGGTGGATGCTGGTGGTTATGTTGCTTTACGATACCGCCTACACAATTGTTGGTTTGAACAATGTTTCGCTCCTTCCTGAAATTGCTGAAACGGATGAAGGCCGCAGTGCCATGCAGGTTTACGCGGGGATGTTTGGTTTACTTGCTTATCTGCTTGGTTTTTTGATACCGGAAATGTTCCGCCCGAAAGCAGGTTCTGATATCACGCTGGTGCGTTTGCAGATTGCAATGGGGATTTTGGGTTTGCTTGGCGGGGGATTGGTTTTTTTGGCGAGCTTCATTCTCAAAGAGAAACCGGCGATCAGCCAGTCTGAACCTCCTTTGGGTTTGTGGGAATCTGTCAGGGAGACCTTTAAGAGCCGGTCCTTTATCGTCTGGGTGGTTGAAAATTTTATGTCCACTTTCAGCCTGGCGATCGTCACGGGCTCCATTTTTTATCTGGCAGATTACGTAACCCAATCAAGCACCATTAACCTTCTGGCGGCAATTTTCGGCCCGATGGTGGTTGGTGTGCTGATCAGCAAATCTCTGGTTCAGCGGGTAGGGGTGGCGCGGTCGGTTCAGATTTATCTTGGGATTGGCGCGGTCGGTTTGATTGGGCTGACCTTTGCTCCTTCGGCAGTGTTGATTTATCTTTGTCTGGGCTTGGCTGGGATTGGATTTGGCGGTACACAAATTCTAAATAACATCTGTGTCGGCCAGATTGCCGATGAAGATGAGCTGCGCACTGGCAGCCGCCGGGAAGGGGCCTTCTTCGGTGTAAATGCCCTGTTGACCAAGCCGGCCCAGTCCCTGGCGATTTTCCTGACCGCCTGGATCCTCGAGATGAGCAATTTCATTACCCGGGAACAGAATTTGGGAGAAATTTTCCTCGACCAGTCCGAATCAGCATTATTTGGGATCCGGTCCATTGTGGGCTTATTGCCAGGCATAGCCATGCTGATTGGCATCCTCATGCTGATCCTTTATCCTTTGAAAGGCGAGTATATGGCGCAGGTTCGCTCCCGTGTTCAGTCGCTGCACCGCGAGAAAGAAATTCGCAATGCCCTTGAAATATCAGATTAATCATTAACCACTTGTTCCAATAGGAGGCACGGAAATGGCACGTCCTGAAAAACAACCCGTTCGGCTCTGGAGAATTGTTTTTCCCTTTATAAAATTGGGTTTCACTGCCTTTGGCGGACCGGCAGCGGCTTATGCTTTGATGCGTCAGGAATTCGTTTTACAGCGAAAATGGTTGAGCGACGAAAAATTTTTTGATTATTTGGGGGTTGCGAATCTGGTTCCGGGGCCAAACGCCACAGAAATGGCAATGATGATTGGCTTCGCACGTGCCGGCTGGTGGGGATTGCTGTTAGGCGGCATTTTCTACATTCTGCCCGCTATGCTGATCGTGATGGTTTTAGCGGGGATCTACGTGAGGTTTGGCGCTCTTCCGGCATTGAACGGCCTGCTGTATGGCATTAAGCCGGTTGTTGTGAGTGTATTGATCTCAGCGATGTGGGGCATGCTCAAACCGCGGGTCAAAAATTATCTTGGTTTATTGGTGGCGGCTGCTGTATGTGCTGCCTATTTGCTGGGCATCTCCCCCTTTATTTTGCTGCTGGCAGGCGGTCTTATTTTGTGGACCATCCGATGTTTTGAAACTCAAAAAATTCTGCTGGGGCTGTCAATCCTCTGGTTACAGTTCCCCTTACGGCCACTCGGGGATACTCTGCAACCCGGATCTTATAGCCTTTTGCGCTTGTTCTGGCTGTTTCTCAAGGCTGGGGCATTAATGCTGGGAAGCGGTTACGTCCTTCTGGCCTTTATTCAAGATGATCTGGTTCACAAGTTGGGCTGGCTGACCCAAAGCCAATTGGTGGATGCGATTGCCGTAGGCCAGGTGACGCCCGGCCCGCTCTCCACCACAGCAACTTTTGTGGGCTTTGTCCTTGGCGGGGTGCCAGCCGGCATCCTGTCTACCCTGGCCATGTTTCTGCCTTCTTTTATTGTGGTTATTATTGTGGTGCGGTTTATCGAGAAAATGAGAAATTCAAAACCGCTTGCAGGCATTTTGGAAGGTGTGAGTTTTGCCGCTTTGGGATTAATGGCAGGCGTTACCTGGGAGATTGGTGTGGAAGCCCTTATGGATCCTTCCACAGCATTTATCATGGTAATTTCGCTTTTTATGATTTTAATCTTGAATGTGAATGCCCCTTTATTGATCCTTGGCGGAGGGACGCTTGGCTTGCTGAGGGTTATTTTCTTTGGGGGATAGGTGGTTCAATAAGGTTTTCAAAGATTGGCCGCGGGGTGTCGCGATGAAATCGGGGTACATTGATGGCCAGTTCCAGCTTTCATCCAAACTCCCGATTCTCTCCGCTGCTCTTCGAGCCCGGTTTAGCGCATCTTTCTGGAAGATAATTGCCGCAAAACTCTCCGCCAGGTCTTCGCTGGCGTTGAAATTGCGGTCTACGCCGCAGGGAGGCGGCGCCTTTCCCGGGGAATACCACAAAGCACGCCAATCCAGACGGCTTTTAAACCCCAGGCTTTTGAGAGCCAGTTCTAACCATTTTTCAAACTGCCGTAAGCCCTTTTTCAGCCACTCCACTTTCCCTGCGCCAATAATTCTTCGTAAGCGCTTCTCGGGCATGCGGTTCCAGGCATTGTTCCAGCGATGTCCGAGTTCATGTGCAAAGGTCCAATCGGTCCATGAATCGTCGAGGAAGATGTCGCCGCCCCGAGTACGGCCAACTCGACCGGCACGGCCGCTATGGTGGATTGCAGTGGATTTGTGATTGAAGATTTCAGGGATAGGTTTTCTGCCGGATTGCTGAGAAATGCGTTGAAAAACGTTCAGGATGCGGTATTTCTCATGGCGCGACCATTCGCCTTCAAGGGAAACTTGCCAATGCGGTAACAGGGTGTCGGCAGGATGGGAAGATAGTGAGGTTGGATTTTGTTTTTTGTCTGCTACAGGCATAATCCATTTTCGCTTTGTGTGTGGTAGATGAATGTAGTGTATCATAGTAGTGATTGATCCTAATCTATTAACATAAGCTGGAGAGGCGTTATTTTCTAGATTGAAGGGTACAAAAATGCACCAACTACCAAACCAGGCGCTTAAATCTGTACTCACAGAACTCATTGATGGTATTCAAATGGTGCTTAAAGAGAATTTCCTTGGCGCATACCTGGGCGGGTCATTTGCA
This sequence comes from Candidatus Brevefilum sp., assembly GCA_048615215.1. Taxonomy (GTDB): domain Bacteria; phylum Chloroflexota; class Anaerolineae; order Anaerolineales; family Anaerolineaceae; genus Brevifilum. The sequence goes on along the minus strand of JBMCLF010000022.1, from coordinate 3,111 downwards.
CATGGGGGATGGGATGCTTACAGCGACGTGGATTTCGTGGTGGTGATTGATCGAGACCTTCTGCCAGGTGAATTTGAACCGCTGCGTGTCGTCCATGCAGGGGTATTCACGATGGAGTGTTATTATGCCCGCCACCTGGAGGGAGCGTATTTCCCCAAAGAAATCCTGGGAAATCTTAATAAGACGGATGAACCGCTGTGGTATCTGGACAACGGTAGCCTGAATTTTGAGCGTTCAACTCATGATAACACACTGGTTAACCGTTGGGTGCTGCGGGAAAAGGGTGTAATCCTGGCGGGGCCTGACCCCAAAACCTGGATTCCGCCTATTCCTGAGGATTTATTAAAAGCTGAAATCCATGACACCATGCGTGAATGGGGGCAGGAGATTCTCACCGGCGCGTACAAGCTTGATAACCGTTGGGCGCAAAAATTTGCGGTGTTATCATACTGTCGCATGTTGCAATCTCTGGTGACGGGTGAAGTGGGATCAAAACCAGCAGGCGCCGCCTGGGGTAAGAAAGCCCTTGATCCCCGATGGCAGCTTTTAATTGATGATGCCCTGTCGGCGAGGGAGAATCAGTATGCAAAATACTACCAGCCAGCAGATCCGGACAAAGTCCAGCAAACACTCGCATTTATCCGTTATGCTCTGCAAGAAGCTCCGAAGCTTGAAAGCTCTTCTGGCTGAAAACCAGTGGGGAATGAGTATAATGGGATGTACAGGCATATGATTTAGGAGAGAGGTTTACATGGCAAAGAAAGTTGGTATTTTGACAGCCGGAAGCGATTGCCCGGGATTGAATGCAACCATCCGGGGTTTTGGTAAAGCCGCACGCAGCACTCACGACATGACTTTGGTGGGTTTTCGTGACGGTTTTCGAGGGTTGCTGCAGAATCGAACCATTGACCTGAGCGGAGATGCATTATCCAATATCCTCACCACCGGCGGGACGATCCTCGGCACCAGCCGTGAGGTTCCACACGAGGTTGAAGAAAATGGGGAGGTTATTGATCAGACCGATATTGCCGTGGAGGCTTATAAGTCACATGAATTGGATGCCCTGGTGTGCATTGGCGGCCGTGAGACCCAGCATGCTGCCCTGCGTATGAAAGAGGCAGGTTTGAACGTCATCACGCTGCCAAAATCCGCGGACAATAATGTCCCTAAGACGGATGTGACGATTGGTTTTGATACTGCCATGGATATCGCCACTGAGGCAATTGACCGCCTGCACAGCACTGCTAATAGCAATCATCGCATCATCATCGTGGAGGTTATGGGCCGAAATGTCGGCTGGCTGACCCTTGGGGCAGGTATTGCCTCCGGCGCGGATGTGATCCTGATCCCGGAGATCCCTTACAGCATCGATAAGATCTCAGAAGCCATCCTGGAACGCAATCAAGCTGGGAAAATGTTCAGCATTGTGGCTGTGGCGGAAGGGGCGAATTCCTCTGAGCTTGTGGCTTTCTTCGAACGTTCTTTGAAGATCAATCGCAAAGTGCACGAAGGAGAAGTGCAGGAGAATCGTGAGGACCGCATGATGAAGTTGAAGAAAAAATACACCGGCCAGACGCTGCTGCTGGCAAACCGTCTGGAGGAGATCACGGGGATTGAGAGCCGCATTACCATTTTGGGCTATCTCTTGCGTGGTGGGGCTCCTTCAGCCAGCGACAGGGTACTGGCCACGCATCTGGGCACCCGGGCTGCGGATCTTGTCGCTGAAGATCGATTCGGCGTGATGGTCGGCTATCAGAATGAAGAAGCAGTCTGTGTCCCGCTGGAGGATGTTGTGGATGTGGAAAAGTCCGTCCCTCTTGACCATCCCTGGATCACAGGCGCCAAGCACGTGGGCGTGGTGTTTGGTGATTAATTAAAAATATAAAATCGTAAAACCGCCTTCAGATCAATTTCTATTTTGAAGGCGGTTTTGTATTAAGGCAATTAGTTTTCCTGCGCCAACAATCCACCAATCAAATCACGGCAGCGTTGGGGATCTTCCAATAGGTCCGTGTTATCGCTGATTTGGTTCACATTACCCAGGCGCTGGGGCAGTCGCCTGACATCAGGGTCTGTTATTTCAGACAGCAGGGCTTCTGCGATGTCATTGGCGGGTGGGACATGGAAAGGCCGGTTATAAAAATTTACGATTCTAGTAAAGCTTTTCTCAGGGATCTTCAGATTCGCATGGTATTCCATCAAGACCATGTAGGCATCGCCGAGAGCCCTCTCGCGTTGCCGCCAGCTTTCAGCATTCAATATTTCCCACAAAATGGAAGAAAGCGGAAGTGAAATGCCAAGGTCATCAAAAGCGGTGCCAAACCATTTCGCATAGGGAGCGTAAACTTTTGATAATAGGAACCCAAGCTGCATGATCTCCTTGACCAACCGGGCAGCAACCAGGCTTGACCCCAGTTCATCGTCCACACTGCCAGCTCTGCCGACGAAGGGTGCCTCCTGATCAATTCGTCGCCAACTGCAGGCCATCAAGTAGAGCCACAGGTCATGCGGGTACCAGCGAAAAGACTCCCGGATATCCTCCAGGCCCAGGCTGTCATGGTAAATCTGCCCGGACCGCAGGGTTCTTAATTTCTGCTGGGGAAGCGTCAGCCAATCTGCAGGTGAAATTGGCTTTTCGATGTCCAGGCCAATATATTCATGAAAGAAATTCTTAACGGTGGTAATTTTGATCATGTGATGGATGGGGTGCTTTTCTTTCTTTTCCATCACACCGCCATCCGCATAGGGTTCAGCGAAATGAGTTGGAAACCCCCGTATTTCTAGGGGTAGTTGGTTCGCGAAAAAGTCATCCAACGATTCATAGATTGTCTCGAAATTTTCTGATTTTAGAAAGAAGGTCATCTTCGGCCCCCAACCATGATCCATGGACATGGGCGTATCGAAGCCCAACACGTCGGAACCCCAACTGAGGCGTGCGGCCGAATACGCAAGATCGGGGAAATGAGATGCCAACAACGGCTGTATCGCATCCTGGTAAAAACATTTGGAAAGTTCAAGGCCGGGAATGAATTCTGGCATGGTTTGTTCCTCAGGGCTTGGTTTTATTGAAGTAATTATAACGATTTTCTGCTAACAGGTTGAGATGGATGA
>JBMCLF010000021.1:0-12907 GCA_048615215.1 Candidatus Brevefilum sp. | reverse complement strand
CGCAGACCGCGATACGTGCCAATCTCAATCAGGCGTTTTATATTCATCTGAACCTGACGGCGCAAATCACCTTCTACACTGTAATTGCTTGAAATGAATTCGCGCATCTTCGAAACGTCACTTTCGGTCAGTTCGTTAACGCGGGTGTCAGGGTTTACACCGGTCGCTTCAATAATTTCGTTCGCCCGGGTTGGGCCAATTCCATAAATATATCTCAGACCAATCTCAACGCGTTTGTCGCGTGGGAGGTCAACACCTTCGATACGTGCCATATGTCTTTTCCTTATCCTTGTCGCTGTTTATGTTTCGGGTTTTCACAAATAACATACAAACGACCATTGCGTTTTACAATTTTACATTTTGCACAGCGTTTTTTAATTGATGCTGATACTTTCACAATAAATCTCCTTCAGACATTTTATGTCCAACTTGCAACTTGCTATGTCCTGATGCAAAGTATCAATTATACCTTTGATCAGGTCATTCGTCCAGTTTTACCATTACTATAATACCGTCAAAATCTCCGGTCCATTCGCTGTTACAGCCACCGTATGCTCAAAATGAGCCGTCAGTGAGCCATCGGCCGAAGCAACCGTCCACTCATCATCTTTAACTCGTGTACTGCCCGTCCCAACCAGAACCATCGGTTCCAGGGCAATCGTCATTCCTTCACGCAGCTTCATGCCGCGTCCCGGTTTTCCATAATTTGGCACCTGCGGTCCTTCGTGCATCTTTCGTCCAACGCCATGACCGGTGTAAGTGCGGGTGATGTGAAAACCGTTCTCTTCAACAAAAGTTTGCACGGCATATCCAATATCACCGATAGTGTTTCCCGGCACCAACTTTGAGATGGCAATGTCCAATGCCTGTTTAGTGACATTGATCAACCGTTCAGTTTCAGCGTTCACCTTACCCACCGGCACCGTCACACTCATGTCGCCAACAAATCCCTGATAAACCGTGCCACAATCTATGCTGATGATGTCCCCTTCAACTAACTTGCGATCGTTGGGGATACCGTGAACCAGTTCATCGTTTACGCTGGTGCAAATGCTGCCAGGATATGGATAGGGACCTGGATAATCCTTGAAGGGTGAAAATACATCGTATTGCTTGTGCACCGCTTCAAAAGCCTCATTCAACTCGCCTGTTGTCACGCCGGGTTTGACAAGTGCCACTGCTGCGGACAACGCCTCAGCATTGATCCTGCCAGCCTCACGCATGATCTTGATCTCATAAGGCGATTTGATGTTGATCGAACGCTCCCAGGAAATCAACTCAGGCCTCCTCTACCGCTTCCATGATATCTTCAGTAACCGACTCAATGGATTGGGTTCCGTCAATTTCCACCAGAATATCTTTTTTCCGGTAGTACTCGATCAATGGTGCAGTTTGTTCGTTATAAACCTCAATTCGGTGCCGAACGGTTTCGGGTTTATCGTCTTCCCGTTGATAAAGCTGCGAGCCATCAATGTCGTCAATCCATTTGACCGTGGGCGGGTTGTACTTCTCATGATAGACCCGTCCGGAAGGGCTCATCCAGCGGCCACTCAAACGTTCCACCAGAACCTCATCGGGGACTTTGATATAGGGCACAACAGAAACTTCATTGCCTAAATCTTCAAGTAGTTCATCCAGGGCTTCCGCCTGGGAGGGATTGCGAGGAAATCCATCCAGAACGGCGCCTTCTTCACAATCCGGGCGGGAAATACGTTCTTCCACCATCCGAACTGTTACATTATCGGGCACCAGTTCACCCTCATTCATATATTGTTGTGCCAGTTTACCTAACTCTGTTTCATTTTTAAGGTTCTCTCGAAACAGATCTCCGGTAGAAACATGCACGAGATCGAGTTCTTGAGCGATCTTCTTCGCCTGGGTGCCTTTTCCGGCGCCCGGCGGTCCTAACATCACAATATAAGTGGGTGCCATTGGTTTCTCCGATCTCAGCTGATCAGGCGGTCATCGTAACCGTGCATCTTCAGGTCGGTCTCAATGATCTGGAAGGTATCGCGTACCACACCAACTACAATCAGCAGCCCGGTGGAAGACACCAGGAAAATACTGGTTTGTTGAATACCCTGGGGTAAGAACAAGCCCAGGAAATAGGGCATGGCTGCCACAACACCCAGGAAAAGAGCTCCAGGCAATGTGATCCGCCGTTGAACCTTGGTCAGGTAACGTTGGGTCGGACCTCCGCGAGCAACACCGGGGATCTGCGCACCCTGTTTCTTCAGATTATCGCCGTAGTTCTGCTGGGCGAAAAGTATGTCCGTATAGAAAAAGGTAAACAGCACAACCATGAAAAAGAACAGCACCGGATAAATCGCGCCTTCACCGCTGAGGATCACCTGGGTCCTTTCGGCAAAATTCCGCAACCATTCCACATCGGAGTTATTGAAAAAACTCGCCAGGATGGTTGGGAAGGTCATGATCGATTGGGCAAAAATGATTGGGATCATACCGGCCATGTTTACCATCAATGGAACAGAGCTCTTGACGGGCATGGACATGCGGCTTCCTACACGGCGTCCGGGGAACATCACCGGCACATGCCGGCGTCCCTGCTGAACATAAACCACGGCAAAGATTGTAACGATCAACAGTGCCACCACAATGAAGATCATCCACCAGAAGGTCTGGTCGCTTAGTAGCTGGAGCAGGTTCTGTGGGATACCGGAAACAATACCGGCAAAAATGATCAGCGAAAGACCCTGACCGCGAATTCCAAACTCAGAGATCAACTCACCCAGCCAGACACCAAACATAGTCCCCGCCATCATAGAAATGACGGTTGCCAGGGTAGGGATCAATACATCTCCCGAAAAGCCAAATTGTGCAGCCACCGATTGCCCGAGGATTGCATTGAAAATATTAATCTGACCAACCGCTGAGAGTGCAGCCATCGGAACCGTCAGGATGATCGTCCATTTTTCCATCCATGTACGCCCTTCGGTGGGATTTTCTTGCATCTTGCGTTCAAGGGCGGGAATGATCGGGATCAAAAGCTGGAGGATAATCTGGGCAGTAATGTAAGGATACACACCCATCGCCAGCACCGAGAAATTCGATACCGCACCGCCGGAAAGCATATCGAGCATGTTGATCAGGCCACCCGCAGCACCTCCGGTTTGTGTTAATTGTGCCACCAGTTCACGATCAATACCGGGTACCGGGATATTGGATGCCAGCCGATAAATTGCCAGCAGAGCCAGCGAGATCAATAATTTCCGTCGAATGTCTTTTGATTTCCAAAGGTAGCGCCAAGCGGACCGCTTCATTTGTCAGGTCTCCTTTTGATTGCCTTTTCGGGTTACGCCTCGATAATTTCCACACTGCCGCCAGCGCTCTCAACCTTCTCCCGAGCGCTATTTGAGATCTTGTGTGTCCTAATCTTCAGGGCAACAGAAATATCACCACGGCCGAGGATCTTGATTGGCAGTTCGAGGTCGTTTATAAGGCCCTCTCCCAGCAAGAATTCGGGAGTAATCTCCATATCAGCTTTGAACTGATCCAGTTGATCCAGATTGACTTCTGCATAACGAATTCTATTGACGAGGTTCATACCCTGACCACGTTTGAAGGGCAGCTTCCTGTAAAGAGGAAGATTACCGCCCTGATGGTAGAGTGGAACGCCGCCGCCAGATCGAGCATTTTGGCCTTTCATACCACGACCGGAGGTCTTTCCATAACCGGACGCGGTGCCACGGCCAACACGTTTTCGACCTTTTCGTGCACCTTCATTTGGTTTTAAGTCATGTAATTTCATAATAACACCTTACGCCTCATCAACCTCAACGAGATGGGACACTTTATCGATCATACCGCGCATCACCTCAGTATCGTCCTGAACCACGCACTGGTTCACTTTTTTCAAACCCATAGCCTTTAAGGTCGCTTTTTGTCGCTTTGAATAACCAATAGGACTTCGGACCAATGTAATTTCCAGTTGTTTCTTTTTCTTAGCCATTCGTCTCGCGCTCCCAATATGGTTTTAATTTCTCAACATCTTTGCCGCGGTAGTCTGCCTGTTCTTTAGGTGACTTCAGCTGGTCCAGCGCATTGAAGGTCGCACGTACAACATTCAAAATATTGCTGCTTCCCAGAGATTTGGTCAAAATATCATGAACACCCGCAGCTTCCAGCACAGCACGCACGCCGCCGCCGGCAATAACACCAGTTCCTGGTGCAGCCGGGCGGAGCAATACTCGAGCGCCGCTCTGCTTTCCGATCACCTTATGGGAGATCGAGGTGCCATTCAAATTAACTCTACGCATATCTTTACGGGCTTTGTCACTGGCCTTGCGGATCGCATCAGGGACAGAATTAGCTTTGCCAATTCCCATGCCAACACGTCCCGCGTTATCACCAATCACCATAACCACCCGGAAAGAAAACCGGCGGCCACCCTTGACAACTTTGGCAACACGTGCGATGTCGATCACACGCTCATCAAATTGATTTTCGTTTCGGTAGTCCGACATATCGCCTCTTTCCTAAAATTCCAGGCCGCCCTCGCGGGCACCTTCGGCCAACGCTTGCACACGGCCAATATACTTGTATCCACCACGGTCAAAAATAACCTGGTCGATTCCGATTTCTTTGGCGCGTTCAGCGATCGCCTGACCGACTTTCTTCGCCTGTTCCACATTCGACAGATCTTCCATCTCAGAGCGTAATTCCGAGTCAATGCTTGACGCAGACGCCAGCGTATACCCTCGAAAATCGTCAATGAGCTGTACGTATATTTCTGTCGAACTGCGAAACACATTCATACGCGGCCGATCGGGGGTACCAAAGATCTTTTTTCGTACACGCCGATGCCGGCGTAATCGAGCCTCATTCCGTGATTTCTTTGCCATATCATTTCACCTTCAAAAATTTAAATTGCTGTCTTTCCGGCTTTACCCGGCTTACGGCGTACGTATTCACCCTGATAGCGAATACCTTTACCTTTATAAGGTTCCGGCGGTCGCAGTTTGCGAATATCTGACGCAACCTGGCCAACATGTTGTTTGCTGTAACCGGATACCTTGATCTGGCGGACTTTCATATCCACATCAAAACTGATTCCTTCAGGCGGTTCGACAATCACTGGATGAGAAAAACCAACATTAATGACAAGGTTCTTGCCACTCAACTCAGCGCGGTAGCCCACGCCTTCGATTTCCAGTATTTTTTCGAAACCCTTACTGACGCCCACCACCATATTGTTGATAACCGATCGCGTCGTGCCGTGAAGGGCACGGTGCCTGGGTTCATCGCTGGGGCGTTCGACAACAATGTTGCCATCTTCTTTTTTAATGGTCATCTCAGGGGTAAAAGTGAATTCCATCTCACCTTTAGGGCCCTTGACCTTTACGTAAGTGCCGTCAATTGTTACATCAACGCCTGAGGGCACTTCAATTGGTAAACGTCCAACTCGAGACACGTCTCGTACCTCCTATAGCGCCTGGCGCTACCATACTTTGCACAATATTTCACCGCCAACGCCCATCTTACGGGCACGCTGGCCTGTCATCACACCCTTGGGGGTGGACATAATCGCCACACCAATGCCTGAAAGCACCCAGGGGATATCCGTTTTCTTGGTATACACACGGCAGCCAGGGCGGCTCACTCGCTCTAATCCCGTAATCAGGGGACGGCGGTGTCGCCTTTCACCGATGTATTTCAAACGGAGTCTTAATGTTTTTTGATGAGGTTTGCTTCCCTCAACAACGTCATAATTTTCTGCATAGCCCTCTTCGACCAGAATCCGGGCGATATCCGCCTTGATCTTCGAACTAGGCATGCTCACCAGTGTCCCGTTGCTTATTGCAACGTTACGAATGCGGGTCAGCATATCAGCAATTGGGTCTGTAACATTCATCGATAATACCTCCGTCGATCTACCACGACGATTTGGTCACACCAGGAATTTTCCCTTGCAAAGCTAATTCCCTGAAACAAATACGGCACAATCCAAACTTGCGAATATAACCTCTGGGACGCCCACAGCGCCGGCAGCGGTTAACCACCTGATTGGGATATTTTCGCCGCTTTTCGCGATATATCATACACTTTTTAGCCATACTATCCTTTCCTGAACGGCATTCCGATTCTTGTCAGTAACGCACGAGCCTGATCGTCGTTCTCGGCCGTAGTCACAATGGTGATCTCCATGCCGCGAAGGGATTCCACATCATCGTAGTTGACCTCGGGAAACATCAGTTGTTCCCGCAGTCCCAGTGTGTAGTTCCCGCGCCCATCAAATGAATCGGGGGAAATTCCACGAAAGTCGCGCACACGGGGCAAAGCCACATTAATCAACCGGTCGAGAAAAGCCCACATACGGTCGCCACGCAAGGTAACTTTCGTTCCAATCGCACGACCTTCCCTAAGTTTGAAGTTCGCGATGGACTTTTTCGCTTTGGTGATAACGGGTCGCTGTCCTGTGATGGTGGTCAGGTCCCGAACGGCTTCATCCAGTGCCTTGGGGTTGTCCAGTGCCTCACCAACACCAATGTTAACAACGATCTTCTTCAGATCTGGAATCTGCATCACATTCTCGATGGATAATTCGTCCATGAGGGCAGGTGCGATCTCTTCTTTATATATTTCTTTCAATCTGTTCATAATCTAACTCCGAAAGGCTGCCTATTTATCCAGCGGATTGCCGGTCCGTGTGGACACGCGAATTGGCTCGCCATCTTTTCGCTCAATTCGAACACGTGTTGGTTTGCCATCCTTGGGGTCAACCAACATCACATTAGAGATGTCAATTGGCGCCTCAAATTCGATCTTGCCAGAAGGGATGGTCTTGCCCTGGGCTTGGGTTTGGGCTTGGTGCTTAATGCGCAGGTTCACGCCCTGCACCGTTACACGGCCTTCGCCTGGAAAAACCCTGATGACTTCGCCCACAGTGCCCTTATCTTTTCCGCTGACCACAACAACTCGGTCGCCTTTTCGTATCTTTCTCTTCATTGCTAAACTCCTATCAAACTGGCTAAAGAACTTCCGGTGCCAGTGAAACGATCTTTGTAAAGCCAAAATCACGAAGCTCACGCGCTACAGGGCCAAAGATGCGGGAACCGCGCGGGTTGATGCCATCTCCATCCAGGATCACAACAGCGTTATCATCAAAACGAATGCTTGAACCATCACTCCGGCGCCATTCCTTGGCAGTCCGGACGATCACGGCTTTTACGATCTCGCTCTTCTTCACCGTTGCCTGGGGCGTCGCGGTTTTTATCGTACCGACAACAATGTCACCGACATGGCCGTAACGCTGGCGAGAGGTGCCGGTGATATGGATCACCAGAAGTTCTCGGGCGCCGGTGTTATCGGCAACTTTTAAGCGGGTTTCTTGTTGAATCATGGCTCAGACTCCCAGTTCTTCAACTGTGTCATCTTGGGAACGCTCTTCTACACGAAGGATCTCCTCAATGACCCAATGCTTCGTCTTCGAAATCGGCTTGCTCTCAACGATTCTTACTTTATCACCGGGACTGGCACCAAGTTCATCGTGAACCTTAAATGTCTTCGCAGTGCGAACGACCTTGTGATAAAGGGGGTGGCGAAAAACGCGCTCCACCTCAACCACGGCGGTTTTTTGCATTTTGGTGCTGACAACAGTCCCTACCAAACGACGTCGTTTGTTCATGCTTCACTCTCCTCAGCCGCCTCAGCTAATTCTCGTTCTCTCAGGATGGTTTCCATTCGAGCGATGTCCCGGCGAATAGCACGGATACGGCTTGTATCCGTCAATTGGCCGGTAATCGTCTGGAATCTGAGGTTGAGCAGTTCATGACGGGCTTCGGTCAATGTTTCTTGAATTTCAGCATTTTCCATTTTTCTAATCTCTGCTGCTTTCATGATTACACTTCTCCTGCCACATCACGTGAGACGATCTTTGTCTTTACTGATAACTTATATTTCGCACGGCGTAACGCTCTTCGGGCGGTATCTTCGTCTGTGCCGCCTACTTCGAACATAATTCGACCAGGTTTGACCGCAGCGACCCAATATTCCACAGGGCCTTTCCCCTTACCCATACGGGTCTCTGCCGCACGTTTGGTGTAAGGTTTGTCCGGGAAAATCCGAATCCAGACCTTACCGCGCCGCTTCATTTCATGCACCATGGCTCGACGAGCAGCCTCAATCTGCCGTGCACTTATCCAACCCGGTTCTAAAGCTTGCAAGCCAAACTCACCAAAGGAAACGTCAGAGCCGCGATAGGCCTTGCCCTTCATGCGGCCGCGCATTTGCTTGCGATACTTAACTCGTTTTGGCATTAACATAATGACTTCCTCACTAACCGCCGGACGTACTGGCCGGCGACTTTTTAATCACTGACATAAACGCCTTCGGTGGATTCAGCTTCTTCTTCCACTTGAGGCAAAATATCACCTTTATAAATCCAAACTTTGATGCCAATCTGACCGTAGGTGGTCAGCGCTTCACCTTTGGCATAATCGATGTCCGCTCGCAGAGTCTGCAAGGGCACACGGCCTTCACGCATCCACACACTGCGGGACATTTCGGCGCCGCCCAAACGACCGGAAACCATCACCTTGACGCCTTCAGCGCCCTGGCGCATACCTTGTTGAATGGCCCGTTGCATAGCCCTGCGATAGCTGATGCGGCGCAGAAGCTGGCCGGCGATATTCTCAGCCACCAGGTAAGCGTCCAAGTCGGGGGATGAGATTTCTTTGACTTCAAGATCAATCTTCTCGCCAGTCATTGATTCTAAATCGCTGCGCAGTGCTTTTACGTTTTCACCGCCACGGCCAATCAGAATGCCCGGTTTTGCGGTGTGTACGTAAATCTTCACCTTGCCGGGAAAGCGTTCAATTTCAATATCAGAAACGCCAGCTCGGTCATTATCCTTGCGGATTTTCTCGCGAATGGCGAGATCCTGGTGTAGTTGGTCCTGATAATCCATGCCTTCCGCATACCAGCGGGCTTTCCATGGTTTGTTAATTTTCAGTCGAAATCCAGTCGGATGTACTTTACGACCCATAATTACTCCTGGTTCCTATCAAATAAAACACTCATACAGTTCTCCATCACTCTTCGGTCTCTCGTAAAACGACCGTCACATGAGATCGCCTGCGCAATATCGGTTTGAACCGACCACGGGCGCCAAAGCGTCGCCACTTTCGTGTGGGTGCTTCATCTGCAAAGATCTTGTGAATATAAAGATCTTGACGTGGAATGCCGAAATTCTCTTCGGCATTAGCAATTGCAGAACGAACAAGTTTCCGTACCGGTTCGGCAGCCTTGTTGGGTGTGAACATTAAGATGTTCATTGCTTCCTCAACCGGTTTTCCCCGGACCAGGTCAACAACAAGTCGGGCCTTCTGGGCTGACGTATCAAGATTGCTTAACTTCGCTCGAATATCCGTAGCCATAGCTTATTACCTTTCTTGCGACCTTTCACGTTCGCGCTTTTCCGCCCGGCCAGCAATAACGTGGCCGCGGAAGAAGCGCGTGGGTGCGAATTCGCCCAGGCGATGACCTACCATGTTTTCAGTGATGTATATCGGCACATGCCGACGTCCATCATGAACGGCAATGGTATGTCCCACCATCTGTGGGAAAATCGTGCTTGCTCTACTCCAGGTGCGAATAACTTTCTTTTCGCTCCTATCGTTCATGTCTTCAATTTTCTTCAATAATTTTGGGGCGATATACGGCCCCTTTTTCAGCGATCGCGACATAATTGCGTCCTCTTTCTCGCTAATCTCAATAGTTACTTACGACGCCGTTTCGCTTTACTGCGATGGCGTAGAATGTATTTGTCTGTTCGTTTGTTATGCCGGGTCTTCTTGCCCAGGGTGGGTTTACCCCAGGGGCTCTTGGGACTGGGCATTCCAATCGGTGAACGGCCTTCGCCGCCGCCATGCGGGTGGTCATTTGGATTCATTGCCACACCACGTACAGAGGGCCGCCAGCCTTTATGACGTTTACGTCCCGCTTTACCCAGCTTAATGTTGGCGTGTTCCACATTTCCAACCTGGCCAATAGAAGCACGGCAGTTTTGAAGCACCAGCCGGACCTCGCCCGAAGGAAGACGCACATGAGCGTATTTACCTTCTTTGGCGAGCAGTTGTGCAGATACGCCTGCTGATCGGACCATCTGACCGCCCTTACCAGGCTGCAGTTCAATATTGTGCACGGTCGTTCCAACCGGGATATTTGCCAATGCCATGTTGTTCCCAGGTCGAATATCGACTTCTCGACCAGAAAACACCTTATCGCCCACCTTCAAGCCTACGGGCGCAACAATATAACGTTTTTCGCCGTCAGCGTAGGTGAGCAAAGCCAAACGTGCTGTGCGGTTCGGATCATATTCAATCGCCGAAACCGTGGCGGGGACCTCAAATTTATCGCGTTTAAAGTCTACCAACCGGATTTGACGTTTGTGCCCGCCGCCACGATGGCGAATAGTAATCCGCCCATGCATGTTCCGGCCAGCGTTATTCTTCTTTGGAACGGTCAGCGACCGTTCAGGTTCCGTCTTGGTTATCTCCTCAAAAGTGTAACTGGTCTTATGACGAGTACCGGGGGTCTTTGGTTTATAAACTTTAACTGCCATTACTCCACCCCTTCAAAAATCGGGATTCGCTCGCCTTCAGCAAGTGTCACAATAGCTTTTTTGTAAGCGCCAGTACGGGTTCGCATCCGGCGGTTTTGCATACTGCGTGACTGCTTGGCGGGCACAATCATAACATTAACACGGTCTACCTTGACATCGAAAATTGTCTCGATCGCATCTTTAATCTTGGTCTTTGTGGCTTCGTAATCCACCTCAAACACGTACTGATTCAGGTACGAAGAGAGATAATTCGATTTTTCGGTTATGATCGGTCGGCGAATGATGTCAAACAATGATTTATTCATAAGTTCATTCCTACCTATCCGAGATAACTTTCAATGATATCCAACGCAGCTACGGGCACAATAACTTTCTCAAAACCCAGCAGGTCGCGGATATTCAAATAACTGGCTAACAGGGTCTTCACATTGGCTAGGTTGGCGCAAGCCCGTTGAACAGCATCATATTCGCCGCTGTTATCCGGGATTAGCAACAACACTGTTGCCTCACCAGCCACTGCCTGCAATGCTTCTGCCATTTTTCGGGTCTTTAACTCATCCAGTTTAAATTCATCCACCAGGACGAGCTCACCTTCAGAAAGCTTGACCGAAAGTGCAGACCGCAAAGCAGCCCTGCGCATCTTTTTTGGCATTGATTTTTCATACGAGCGGGGCTTGGGGGTAAAAATCTTTCCACCACCAACCCATTGCGCTGCTCGAATAGAGCCCTGTCGGGCGCGCCCGGTCCCCTTCTGGCGCCATGGCTTCCGGCCGCCGCCTGATACTTCACTACGACCCTTGGTCGAGTGCGTCCCAAAACGTGTATTGGCCATCTGCCTGACAAATGCCTGATGCATCAAATCAACTTTTACAGGGGCCTCGAAAATCGCCTCCGGCAGATCTGCCGTGCCGACTTTCTTGCCCTTCATGTTGAAGATATCAACTTCCATGATTACTCAACTCCCATTACTGGCTATCGCCCAACCAACCGGGCGGGTTATTGTTTCCGGGCAGGTTTGATCACAACCATGCCGCCCTTCGGGCCAGGCACAGAGCCATCAACTGCAATTAAATTACGTTCCGAGTCCACCAATACAACACGAATATTGGACGAAGTCACACGATCATTGCCCATTCGTCCTGGGCCACGTTTCCCTTTCCAAACACGACCAGGCGTTGTCCCAGAGCCCAATGAGCCGGGTGCACGCATGCGGTCAGATTGACCGTGCGTCTTCGGGCCACCGCCAAAACCATAGCGTTTCACCACACCGGCGAAACCGCGGCCTTTGCTGGTCCCAACCACATCCACATGTTCGTCCTTTTCGAAGACATCGGCTTTCAAAACGTCTCCCTCAGCGACCTCATCAGTGTCTTTGGTTTTAAATTCTCGTAAAATTTTCAATGGTGGCAAGTTATTGCGATTAAGGTGTCCTAGTTGTCCCCTCGTCAAGCGTTTGGGGTTCACCTCTTCAAACCCGAGCTGGATGGATGAATAGCCATCGCCATCCTGCGTCTTAATCTGCGTAACATAACAAGGCCCAGCTTCGATTACCGTCACGGGGAGTGCAACCCCATCCTCATCGAAAAACTGGGTCATTCCAACTTTTCGTCCTATCAGCCCTTTAAACATAATTAATATTCTCCTGTTGCAAAATATTTTGACGAGACTGTCAGCCTGGGCTAGGCTGCATCATCTCCGACCGCAGCACAGTCAACTTTTCCTCCGCGACCATTCCGTATTTTTCTGGACTACGAAAGGAAACGCTCTTATGCCACCTTTACTGTCCAGCTTTTAAGCCGAACCTGTCCATTTTACCACCTCTTGACGCCTTTGCCAAGAGGTATTTTTTTGATTCCCGTAAATTGCTCAAACAAACGGTGGCGAAAACTCTTAGTCGTTCCGTTAGGTTTGTGCGCTGACCAGGAACCCGACAATAATTCCCTAAATTTTGATTTCGATATCCACGCCGGCAGGCAAGTTCAAACGCATCAACATATCAATTGTCTTTGAGTCGGGATCCATGACGTCAATCAGACGATTGTGTGTACGGATTTCAAAATGCTCCTGCGAGTCTTTATCGATAAATGGTGAGCGCATTACTGTGAAGCGCTCAATCTTGGTTGGCAATGGTACGGGACCAGCAACCTGCGCGCCGCTGCGTTCAGCTGTTTCCACAATTCGCTTGGCGGATTGGTCGATGACCCGATGATCATATGCCTTCAGACGTATCCGAATCTTTTGTTTTGCCATAATGTTTTTCCTAGTAACACCTAATCAAGAACTTTGGAGATCACGCCAGCGCCAACCGTCAGGCCGCCCTCACGG
>JBMCLF010000020.1:0-13200 GCA_048615215.1 Candidatus Brevefilum sp. | reverse complement strand
AAGGCTTGAAAAATTAAACAGTTATGTCCCATTATTAACATGAGGTCATTCTCATTGGTAAGCAGTTTTGAGTCGATAGAGAGAAAAATGATTTATGATACAATCTACTCGTAACCAAACCTTGCACATTCAGAAAACTCACTAAATTCAGGAGGTATCCATTTCAATGGCAAAAGAAATGTCGTTTAAGCTCACTTATGCGACCATGTTCAACCCCCCGGAAGAACTGCACACGCACTTCGCAGATGCGATGAACGAGCTCAAACAGAATCTGGGGCAGGAATACCCCATGTTTATCGATGGGGAGGAACGCTTTACCGAAGAAAAGTTTAAAGAATACTCACCGATCAACACCGACACCCACCTGGCAACCTTCCAGAAGGGCGGCGTTAAGGATGCAGAAGACGCCATTGCGGCGGCTCGCAAGGCCTTCCCCAAATGGTCGAAGATGAACTGGGACGAGCGGGTGTATCTTATGCGCAAGGCGGCGGACATCATCGACCAGCGCCTGTTCGAGATCAGCGCAGTGGTCACCCTGGAAGTTGGCAAGAACCGCATGGAAGCCCTGGGCGATGTAGCGGAAACGGCCGAACTGATCCGCTATGCCTGCAGTCAGATGGAAGTTAACCAGGGCTACAGCGTCACCATGGGCAAGGACCCCTTGCCCGGCTATAACGCCACCAACACATCGGTGCTCAAGCCCTTTGGCGTGTGGGTGGTGATCAGCCCCTTCAATTTCCCGGCTGCGCTCACCGGCGGCCCCTCCGGAGCAGCCCTTGTGGCCGGTAATACCCTGGTGATCAAACCCGCCTCTGTGACGACATGGACAACCGCATTACTGGTGGACTGTATGCGCCAGGCTGGCATTCCGGATGGTGTGGTCAACTTTGTGTCCGGCCCCGGCTCAACAGTCGGCAAAGCCCTGACGGAAAGCAATGACGTTGATGGGCTGACCTTCACAGGCTCCTTTGATGTTGGCATGGGGATCTACCGGACCTTTGCCGAAGGTGATTACGTCCGTCCCACGATCCTTGAGCTGGGCGGCAAAAACCCGGCCATTGTCTCCAAAAACGCAGACCTTGAGGACGCCGCTGTTGGGATCGTGCGCTCCGCCTTTGGCTTGCAAGGGCAGAAATGCTCTGCCTGTTCCCGGGTTTTCGCGGAGAAAGAAATATACAATGAACTGGTGGAACGTGTGGTGGAATTAACAAATAAGCTTGAGGTCGGCGATCCTGTCGAGCGTGAGAGCTATGTGGGCCCCGTTGTCACCAAGGGCGCTTACAAAGACTTCCAGGAATTTTGCGGTGAGTTGAAAGAAGCCGGAAAGATCCTGACCGGCGGCGAGGTGATGACCGAAGGCGACTTTGGAAAGGGTTATTTCTGTCAGCCCACCGTGGCCGTGGATGTGCCCATTGATCATCGCCTTTGGTGGCGTGAAATGTTTGTGCCAATCACCATGATTCACCCGGTGAACAGCTTGCAAGAGGCCATGGACCTGGCCAATCGCAGCCGTTACGGCCTCACAGCAGGTTTTTATGGAACAGAAGAAGAAGTCGGCTGGTTCTTTGACAACATTGAAGCCGGCGTAGTTTACGCTAACCGCCCGCAGGGCGCCACCACCGGCGCTTGGCCCGGATTTCAGCCCTTTGGCGGCTGGAAAGGCTCCGGAGCCAGCGGCAAGAATGCCGGTGGACCCTATTACCTGCCGTTGTACATGCACGAGCAGAGCCAGACCCTGATCCGCAGGGCCTGATCGCTTGAACCAACAATCTTTAAACACACACCGGGTGGCGCGATCGTCCGCCATCCGGTGTTGACCTGATAAATTATGTTCCGACGCGTCCTCTCCCGCCTGGGCTGCCTGTTATCAACGATCGGCATCATTTTGCTGGTCCTGGGGATTTCCGCTGAAAGCTCCGGGCAGTCTGCCTTTAATTTTCTCCTCCTCGGCATTTTACTGCTGATCAGCGGTTTTTTGCTGTGGCGTAAACTGCGTCCGAAACCCCGCCGCAGCACCCGCTTTTCAATGTTCAGAAAACGTGAACGGGATGGGAGGCCGGAAGAAGATCAGGACGATCGTGGTTGGGGAGATAAGCCTTATGACTAAATTAACCTCTCTCGGTGAGGCAATTACGGAATTTCTTCAGCCGGGCAACACCCTGTATGCCAGCGGGTTTACCCATTTGATTCCCTTTGCTGCAGGACACGAAATCATCCGTCAGGGAATCACTGACCTTGTCCTGGCCCGCGCCACACCGGATTTGATTTACGACCAGATGGTGGCTGCAGGTTGTGCCCGAAAGCTGATTTTTTCTTACATGGGAAATCCCGGTGTGGGATCACTACGGCGCGTACGCGCCGCCATTGAAGCAGGAACCCTGGATTGGGAGGAGTATTCCCATTTCAGTATGATCAGCCGCCTGCAGGCAGGTGCCAGCGGACTGCCCTTTATGCCAATGAAGCAGACCGGCGCTCTGGACTTAATGCACCATAACCCGAACTATCAGACGGTGGATGATCCTTACAGCGAAGAGAAGGTTGTGGTGGTTCCGCCCCTAAAGCCAGACCTGGCCATCGTGCACGTTCAACGGGCCGATATCAAGGGGAATGCCCAAGTATGGGGTATCCTCGGGGAACAGCGCCTGGCAGCATTCGCATCAGAACATGTGATTCTGACAGCAGAAGAGATCGTAGATGAAGCGGTGATCCGTTCCGATCCTAACCGGACATTGATTCCCGGATTGGTGGTAGATGCTGTTTGTCATGTGCCGTACTGCGCTCATCCCTCCTACACTCAAGGCTATCATGATCGTGACAATGACTTTTACCTGGGATGGGATGAGATCAGCAAAACTGAAGCAGGTGTGCAGGACTACCTTGAGGAGTGGGTTTACGGCCTGCCAGACCGGGCGGCCTATTGGGAGAAGCTGGGGCCGGAAGTGCACAAGTGCCTGACCGCCGGGGAGCGCTATTCTGAGCCGATCAACTATGGGGCTTATTAGGAGTCTTGGAAATGTCAACAGATTTAAACTATAACCCCAAAGAATTGATGGTGGTCAACGCCGCCCGGCTGTTGCGCGACCACGATGTGGTATTTGTGGGCGTGGGCATCCCTAACCTGGCCTGCAACCTGGCAATGCGTACCCATGCGCCTAACCTGCAATTGATCTACGAGGCCGGGGTGATCGGTGCACAACCTTCACGACTGCCGCTTTCCATCGGCGATCCCTCGCTGGTGACGGGTTCGCTTTCTGTATGCAGCATGTATGATGTTTTTACGCTGTACTTACAGCGCGGCAATATAGATGTTGGGTTTTTAGGCGGCGCGCAGATCGACCGATTTGGCAACATCAACGCCACTGTGATCGGCGAATATGCACATCCAAAGGTGCGGCTTCCGGGCTCAGGCGGATCCATGGAGATTGCAGCCTGGGCCAACCGCTGTTATGTTATCACACCGCATCAAAAGCGACGCTTCCCGGAAAGGGTCGATTTTCATACCTCAATCGGATTCCTCTCGGGTGGGGATGCCCGCCGGGAAACGGGAGTGTGTGGAGGTGGTCCCCAGGCTGTGGTGACGAATTTGGGGATCATGCAACCTGACGCAACAGGTGAACTTGTGTTGACTTCGATGCACCCCGGGGCAACCTTCGAACAGATTCAGGCGAATACGGGTTGGTCGCTCAGGAAGGCGGAGGATTGTGTGACCACCCAGCCGCCGCGGGAGGATGAGTTACGCATCCTGCGGGAGGAACTTGACCCTCAGCGGATTTATATCTGAGCAGATTGAGCGGGTAGAATAATAGTAAACTGACCGGAAAAACCTATGCCAAAAGATCTTGACATTATTTGTACCTTTGAACTTACCGAAAAGCAGCAAAAGCGCATTCGTGATGCCTCTGACGCATTTCACCTGTCCGTAATTCCTGCCATGAAGGCCGAAGAGATACCGGAGGAACGGTGGGCAGAAGCGGATGTGCTGTATACGTTGGATGTGCTGCCAGAGCCTGAAAAAGCCCCTAACTTGAAATGGGTACAGTTCAACAGCGCCGGAGTCGACAAATTTGTTGACCACCCGCTGCTCCAAAAGCCAGACATGACCGCCACAACGATGAGCGGTGTGATCACCGGGCAAATTGCTGAGTACGTACTCATGACGATGCTGGCCTTTGGACAACAACTTCCCAAATTGAACAAGATGAAAGCGGATCGGGTTTGGCCTTCTGAAAAGGAAAAATGGGCGGACTTGATGGCGCGCGAATTACGTCACAGCACAGTTGGCATCCTGGGCTATGGCAGCATCGGCAGGCAGGTGGCGAGGCTGCTTGAACCTTTTGGTGCCACAGTATTGGCAGCAAAAAAGGATGTGATGCATCCAGAAGATAAGGGCTATATCCCAGAGGGGATGGGCGACCCGCATGGGGATTTCTTCGACCGGCTCTACCCAATAGAAGCCATCAACAGCATGCTGAAAGAAAGCGATTTTGTGGTGGTCGCGCTGCCACTGACCGATGAGACCCATCACCTGCTGGATGAAAAGTCTTTCCAATCAATGCCGAAGACTGCTTACCTGATTAATGTTGGCCGGGGGGAGTTGGTGGACCAAAAGGCCCTCATCGCTGCGTTGAGAGAGAAACAGATTGCCGGAGCTGCACTGGATGTATTTGAGGAAGAACCTCTGCCTGAGGACAGTCCTCTTTGGGATTTTGATAATGTGATTCTCAGCCCACACATCGCCGGACTCAGTCACCATTTACAGGAAGAGACGCTCTCATTGTTCATTGAAAACCTCAACCGCTATTTAGCAGAACTGCCTCTATACAACCGAGTGGACCTCAAGCGGGGATATTAAGCGGTTTCGTTGTCGGCAGACAAAATTATGTAAAATTGACTGGATGATCTCTGTTTGGGGTTTGTGTACAAATGTTCCAAAATTAAAGCCCGCATGGTAAAATCAGCCCATGGATTTATTTGACCACGCTATGCAAGAACGCATACAGCACGAAGCCCCCCTGGCCGATCGGATGCGTCCCCAAACCCTCGATGAGATTGTGGGACAGGATCACATTATTGGCGAAGGCCGTCTTTTGCGGCGCGCCATCCAGGCAGACCGTTTGTTTTCATCCATCATTCTCTATGGCCCCCCGGGTACTGGCAAAACCACCCTGGCGCGGGTCATCTCCAACCTGACAAAAGCGCATTTTTCAAGCCTGTCCGCTGTCCTGGCGGGTGTGGGCGATCTGCGTGAGGTGATCGCTGAAGCCACGGAACGGCGAAGGCTGTATCAGCGGCGCACGATACTGTTCATTGATGAGGTCCACCGCTGGAACAAATCTCAGCAGGATGCCTTATTACCCCATGTTGAAACGGGGCTGATCACCCTGATTGGAGCGACCACCCAGAACCCATATTTTGATGTGATCAAGGCCCTGGTATCTCGGTCACGCATCTTTGAAATGAACTCTTTAAGTGAATCTGACATCCAGGAGATCATTTCACGGGCTCTGGCTGACCCCGAAAACGGTTACGGAAAACGAGATGTGGAACTCACCGCAGACGCCATGGCACACCTGACGCGCATGGCCGGTGGAGACGCGCGTAATGCCCTGAACGCCCTGGAACTGGCCGTGGAAACTACCCCGCCAGATAAGGATGGTGTGATCCGCATTAATCTGGATGTGGCGCAGGAGTCGATCCAGAAGCGGGCTGTGCTCTATGATAAGAACGACGACGCGCATTACGATACTATTTCCGCTTTCATCAAATCGGTGCGCGGTTCAGACCCCGATGCCGCCCTCTACTGGCTGGCGAAGATGCTCTATGCCGGTGAGGACCCCCGCTTTATACTGCGGCGGTTGATCATCCTGGCCGGGGAGGATATCGGTATGGCCGACCCGATGGGGCTGGTGGTGGCTAACGCTGCCGCCCAGGCTTATGAATTCATCGGCCTTCCCGAAGGCATCTTCCCGATCACGGAAGCGACGATTTACCTTGCCACTGCGCCTAAATCCAATTCAGCTTTTGCTTACCATGCTGCTCTGCGAGAAATCGAGGAGAACGGCGCAGGACCGGTACCGGTTCACCTGATGGATGCCAGCCGGGATGCCAAGGGCCTGGGCCATGGGCAAGGGTATGATTACCCGCATAATCACGAAGGGCACTGGACACCTCAGCAGTACCTGCCGAAGGATGTGCTGGGCAAGACCTTTTACGAGCCTTCCGACCAGGGGTATGAGTCCGAGGTGCGAGAACGGATGCAGCGCTGGCGTGAAGCCCAGGCGAAAGCTCTGGCCGATCTCGAGCGGGAGGAAGCAGCTGCCAGTCAAAAAGAAGCGGCGTCAAAGGAAGGGAAGGCTTGAGATGGCGACCTTTTTACTGATCAGACACGGGCTGAACGATATGGTAGGTGAGAAACTGGCAGGACGTACAGCGGGAGTGCATCTGAACGAGGACGGTAAGGCGCAAGCAAGACGCCTGGCAGCAGAGACAGGGCATCTAAAAATCGCGGCGATTTACAGCAGCCCTTTGGAGCGGGCGTTGGAAACTGCTGAACCGATTGCAAGGGTGCACGACCTGAATGTGGAAATCGTACCGGAATTAATTGAGATCGATTTTGGTAAATGGCAGGGCAAGCACCTTAAAAAGTTGAAGAAAGGCCGTTTATGGAAGGCGGTGCAATCCAGCCCGGGTTCATTTCGTTTTCCAGATGGAGAGAGCTTTGAAGAAGCCCAGAACCGGGTAGCAGAAGGCCTGAAGGCATTGAGCGAAAAACACGAAAAAGAGGATCTGATTGTGTGTGTGGCCCACAGCGATGTGATCCGTCTGGCTGTAGCGCATTTTTTGGGTCTTTCCCTTAATGATTTCCAGCGTTTGAGGATCTCAACGGCTTCGGTGACCGTCATGTCCTTGTATGAGGGCGAAGCATTTTTCAATACCATCAACCAGACTTTTGGTTTTCCAAAGCTAACGTAAGCGTTAATCGGGGCTGATTTTGGGGGGAATTCACCATAATTTTGAGTTTAATTTATAATCATTAACACCCAGAGAAAAGGATGGATTGATGGAACAATACCGTGTTAATCCCGGAACCCAGGTTGATCTGAGCCGGTATGAGCCTTATTACAACGGAAGCCTGGCTAAAAAAGAAGGCAAAACGCAATTAAAAGATCAGAACAAAGTCTTGCGCGATCTTCAGGAATTGCTGTATGCTGAACACCGGCAGAAACTTCTGGTTGTATTGCAGGGCATTGATACCAGCGGCAAGGACAGCACAATTCAGCATGTCTTTGGAGATGTCAACCCCCAGGGTACCCGGGTGGTCAATTTCAAAGTGCCCACCCGAAAAGAACTGGATCATGATTACCTCTGGCGTGTCCACCCTCATACGCCGGGAAATGGTGAAATTGTGATCTTCAATCGCTCCCATTATGAGGATGTCCTGGTGGTGCGGGTGCATGATCTTGTGCCGCAACCCGTCTGGAAAAAACGCTACGATCACATCAACGCTTTTGAAAAACTGCTGGCCGATGAAGGCACGACGATCCTGAAGTTTTTCCTGCATATCAGTAAAAATGAACAGGCAGAGCGGTTCCTGGCGCGTTTGGACCGGCCCCATAAGCGCTGGAAGTTCAACCCCGATGACTTAATGGAAAGGGATCATTGGGAGGTTTACACAGATGCCTTTGAGGAGATGCTCAGCCGGACCAGTACCTCCTGGGCGCCGTGGTATGTGGTTCCAAGCGACAGAAAATGGTACCGCAATCTTGTTGTTTCATCCCTAATTATTGAAAAGTTACAAAGCCTGGGAATGCGTTTTCCTGCGGAAGTGCCGGATATCGATTCTTTCCGCAACCGGTTGGTTGCAATGATTGGTGGTGAGGACGCGTGACCTCAGAAATATCCAAGGAATTTCCCAGATTTGTGATTGCTGGCTGCCTGAAACGAGATTTCATCCTCCCCATCTCCGGAAAGCCAGAGTTCGATATTTTGGGTGGGAACCTTATGTATGCGGCAGTCGGATTCAAATTATGGGAAATGAGCGCCGGCCTTTTGGCCCGGGTGGGAAAAAATTTTCCCCAGGAATGGCTGCAAGAAATTGAGGATCAGGGTTTTAATACGACCGGCATCAAAGTCCTCTCGAGCGAAATGGAACAACGCAGGTTCCTGGCACATGCCGACCTGCAGACGACCCACCGTCAGAACCCGGTACAGCACTTTGCTGATCGCGGGCTGGCATTTCCTTCGGATTTATTGGGTTTTCGCCCGCAAACCGCCAGCCATGACAGCCGGACGAAACCCCTGGCGCAATCCATTCAAATATCCGATGTTCCGGAAGACTACCTCGAAGCGAGCGCCGTTCACATCTGCCCGATTGACTACCTCTCGCACATGCTCTTACCTTCGCTCTTTCGACAGGGGCAGGCCACAACCATCACCCTGACGCCCAGCCCTGGTTATATGACGTCGTCATTTTGGGAGGAGATTCCTGGGCTGCTTTCGGAA
Organism: Candidatus Brevefilum sp.; assembly: GCA_048615215.1. Classification (GTDB taxonomy): domain Bacteria; phylum Chloroflexota; class Anaerolineae; order Anaerolineales; family Anaerolineaceae; genus Brevifilum. The sequence continues at coordinate 4,698 of JBMCLF010000020.1, read as the reverse complement.
ATTACCGCACTCATAACCCCTGAAGAAGATATCCGCAACCTGTTCCGGGGACGCCAGACTGATCTGTGGGCTATGGCCGCTGTTCTGGCAGATTTTGGTCCGGAATATGTCCTGATCCGTTCAGATTCCTGGGAGTTTTATGTTTACGACCGGGTTTCAGGGAGTCGCTGGGTGGTCCCACTCTATCAAACGCGGGTGGTTGATCCCACCGGCGCCATGGATGCTTTTGCCGGGGGATTCCTGGCGGGTTATCGGAAAACCTACGATCCGCTCGAAGGCGCGCTGATGGGCAGTGTTGCGGCATCGATTGTAATGGAGGGGGTGGGGCCATTTTTTGCTCTGGAAGCCATGCCGGAACTCATTGCAAAGCGGCTCGAGGCTTTGAGGGATATGGTTCAGGAAGTTTCCCCAGGCTCTTCGTGAAAATTTAATCTCGCGCTTTGAGGGGGTTCAGGTTTTGAAGCCACATACTGCGGGCAAATTTCCGGATATAGCGGGCGGCTGATTTGGCGCGTTCCACATCAGTTTTATGGGGACTGTATTGATCCAGTGTATATTCATAAACAATGTCACGGATAAAATCACGGGCGTCTGGCAGCAGGTGCGCAAGGATTTGAGCGCGTTCTGCCGGGGTTTGTGCCTGGTTGAGCGGCTGTCCGAGCAGCCTGATGGAACGGCCTAACTGACGATAGGCTTTTTCGGCATCTGTTAACTGCGCATTCCGGCTCCAGCGACGGATCCAGGGCGGGACGGGTTTGCCGCCCTTTTCAAAGGCACGTCCGATCAGTACCGGTAAGGGAGTAATCTTGACCTGGAAAAGGGCTGGATAGATCAAAATCATTGCGATGATGGCCAACGGAATCATAAACAGGGTGATGATCCCCAAGACGAGGTAATTTCTCTGAATTTGGAAAATAGATCCGGAATCTCCTGAGGTCTCTTGCGTTTGAGCTTCGGAATTTTCAGGAAGCGGAGGGTCAGCCACATTGCTTTCGGGTGTCTGCATGGGGTCATTCATCTGCGGGATTTCACCAATCATACCAGCATTCTCATCTTCTTCGGGGCCAGAGGGCAGAACCACCACCTGTTCCGGTGTGGTTGGTTCGAAGATCACCCAGCCGTAATCAACGAAATATACTTCAGGCCAGGCATGAGAATTGAGCCGGCGGACGATGTAGGTTTCCGTTTCGGGATCATATTCACCCTGGGTGTACCCCACGGCAATTCGCGCTGGAATACCCAATGAGCGCAGCATCAACACCTGGGCTGTAGCGTAATAATTACAAAAGCCCGTTTTCTCTTCGAACAGGAACCACTCAATCGGGTCTGCTCCTAAAGGAACCGGTGGGATCGTCCGGGAATAATTCATGTTGATCCGCAAATAGCGGGTGATGTCAAAGGTTTTGGAATATGCCGAAACCTTTCTTTCAGAAATTCTCTCTGCCATTGCCTGGATCCTGGGGGAAAAGTCATCCGGGAGCTGTAAATAGCGGTCCAGCCAGGCTGGATAATCGGAGGATGAATCTCGCAATTCGGACATGGAGGGGACGTCAACCACGGCTTCGATCTGATAGGTCTCCCCGGCAGAAAGATCGGGTTCGGGCATCAACGCGACCAGGTCTTCTTCCGATCTCGGGAGGGATTGAACAACCGCCTCTACCGGTCGATCGGTTCCGACAGGCACGCCGGTGGTGTAAAGGTTAATCATCCTTGGGAAATTATTCGAGAAGGTGAAAGTGGCGGTTTCCTCACCGACCCATTCAGGATAGCTGATATTGAAATTGTCAGGAAATAAGGTATTGATTTGCACATCCGGGTTGGTTGACCAGTTCCCGTTTTCATAGTAGTCATAACTGCGGGCACGCCAGTATAACCTGAAATCAGGAGGCAGCTCACCCGATTTTTTTACGGTGAAAACAACGTCCTCGCTATCCGGTGATCCGCTTCCCAGGCCCATTGAGTTCGAGAAGAAATCTGTGCGGGGTATACCAGATGTTGAATCGAAGGTGAAGATCTCCGATACCTGCTCTGTATAATACAGCCAGCGATCAGTAATCGATTTCCACAATTCGGAGTTTTTCGAGACCCTCAAAGGATCAAGGGGGATGATACTGGCAACGACCAGCAGGACAAAGGAGAGGATCAAAATGGTTTTGCTCAAGGAGGCCATGATTCGTTGTGAGATTTTAAAGCCATCCTCCTGCCAGCGCTGGCGATAACGTAAAAACGTCATGCGCCCAATCAGCAGCAGGGCAAAAAAGAGAAAAGACATCAAAAAGCGTGCGTTGCGTCCGATGTTTTGATCGTAATGGCTGACCACCAGCAGGGTGATGCCCAGGGGCAGGATCGCCGGCCAGACCATTCCACGGCGAATGAGAATGAAGGCTGTTAATGAGGCAATGATCCACAGAAGGAGTGCCATGATGGTCAGGAACAGGATGGGGTCTGTTAGGTTTTCACCCCGGCTGAATTGCTCGATGGTAAGCCGCAGCCGCCAACCGATTAAGTTAAAGATTCGTTCCCGCCAGGACAATTCCGTTTCCACGGTGGTGCCAAACAGCCAGGCGGTGATAAACAGGCCATAAATTGAAGAGAATGCGGCGGAGAGCAGGGGTGAAAAGCTGCTGTAACCGAGGGCCGCCCCGGATAATCCTGCAAAGAGGGATACGAAAACCAGGACGTATAAATTCGGCGTCCATTCGGTGACGTACAGGCGCATGCCGACCATGGTGGCCATGGAAAGAATCAGCACAGCCACCCAGATATCCCACCAACGATCTAATGCGACCTTTTTGACCTTTAGAGTCATATTTATAGTTTATTCTGAATGAGAATTTTCGTCAATCCACAGAGAAAGAAGGACCTTCATTTTGGTAATAAGGCAAAATTAAGTGACCAATTGGAACTATAACATATCATCCAGCAGTGCTTGCACCACCCTGGGGTCTGCGCGGCCGCTGGTTCTTTGCATCACCTGACCGAAAAACCATGCGCGCAGGACTGTTTTCCCCTGCCGATAGGCTTCGACCTCTTCTGGATTTTCGGCCATGATTTCCTGTAAAATATCTGCCAGGGCTTCAGGATCTGAAACCTGGCCCAGATCGGATTCCCGCATTATTTCGGCTGCATTTTTCCCTGTCTCAACCATTTGTGACAGGATAATTTTGGCACTGGCCGCGGTGATATTATCCTCTTGCAAAAGGTCAAGCAGCTCTCCCATGCCAGCTGGAGAGATCCGGGAATCGGCGATCGATTCGCCAGTGGCGTTCAGCAGCCCGAACAATTCACCAAGAATCCAGTTTGCTGCCAGGCCTGGTTCCGGGGAGGCCATGTGAGTTAGGGTTGCTTCAAAAAAGTCGGCCACCGCTTTCTCAACCGTTAATAAATCCGCCTGGTAGGCGACCAGGCCAAAATCTGCCACAAACCTCCTGAAGCGCCGGTCTGGCCGTTCGGGGATTGATTCCCGCAGGGCGTCAATTTGCTCTTCATTGATTTTCAGTGGGGGGAGGTCTGGTTCGGGGAAGTAGCGGTAATCGTGCGCCTCTTCCTTGCTGCGCTGGGAAAAAGTCTGCTCTCGAGTCTCATCCCATCCCAAGGTTTGTTGGGAAATCTCACCGCCGGAATCTAGAATTTTTGCTTGGCGTTCGAGCTCATAGACAATGGCAGTGGTCATCGATCGAAAGCTGTTCAGGTTTTTAATCTCCACCCGTGTGCCAAGGGCGTCCGTCCCGGCGGGGCGGAGGGAAACATTGGCCTCAAAGCGGATCACACCCTTTTCAAGGTTGCCGGAGTTGACCCCCAGGTACTGCAGCAGCCTGCGCAGCATGCGGGTGTAGGCACGCACCTGCTCGATGGTGTGCATGTCCGGTTCAGAGACGATTTCCAGCAGAGGGATGCCGGCCCGGTTCAGGTCCACCAGGGAAAAATTTTCGCCATCTGGATCGTGAATATGGGTCAGTTTAGCGGTGTCTTCCTCCATGTGCACCCGGCGGATGCGGATGTTCAGCCAGCCTGCATCGGTTCGAATAGGCAGAATTCCACACTCTGCCAGGGGCAGGTCATACTGAGAGATCTGATAGCCCTTGGGCAGGTCCGGGTAAAAGTAGTTCTTACGGGCAAACTGGCTTGTGTGGGCGATGGTGCAATCCAGGGAAAGCGCCACCCTGATGGCGTCTTCAACAGCCTGTTCATTGACAACAGGCAGGGTTCCAGGCAGGCCGGCGCAAACCGGGCAGACGGCCGTGTTTGGTTCTGCCCGGGTCAGGTCCACCACCGGGCAGGAACAGAACATCTTGGATTGCGTTAACAGTTCGGCATGGACTTCCAGGCCAATATCTGCGATGTAGCCATGTTTCATTTCGGTTTAATTACAACTTTCATTGGCAGGTAAGGAATATTCCAGAAATGTTTTGCTGAAAATATCAGATCTTTTTTAAAAAGCGCCCGATTGCCTCAAGTGCCTGTTCGATCAGATCATAATTAGTGGCATAAGAACAGCGCACGAAGCCGATGCCCGCATCCCCGAAAGAAGACCCGGGCACAACGGCCACCTTCTCATCCAGGAGTAGTTTTTCAGCAAACTCTTCGTCGCTCATGCCGGTGTTGTGGATGCTGGGGAAGACGTAAAACGCACCGTGTGGTTCAAAAGTGGGCAGCCCTAAATCGTTAAATCCCTGGTGGATCAGTTTCCGGCGACGG
>JBMCLF010000019.1:0-13214 GCA_048615215.1 Candidatus Brevefilum sp. | reverse complement strand
AAATTCTGTCCTTTTACCTTCTTCAGGGCGATAACGAATCCCCGCCCTGCGGGCCTGGAAGTCACCCACGTTTGAAATGGACGAAATTTCCAGCCATTCTCCGCAGCCTGGCGCCCAAACCTCAACATCATAGGTCTTATGCGAAGCAAAGCCGAGGTCACCTGTAGATTGGAGCAAAACCCGGTAGGGTAGTCCCAGAGCCGCCACGGTTTCTTCGGCGTGCTTCAGCATCTTCTCATGTTCTTCTTGTGAATGCTCTGGTTTGCAATAAGTATACATCTCGACTTTATCGAATTGGTGCCCGCGCTTGATTCCCCGGACATCGCGCCCGGCGCTCATCTTCTCACGGCGAAAGCAGGCGGTGTAAGCCGTGTAACGCATCGGAAGCTGACCCTCATCAAGGATTTCACCCATATGCAGCCCGGTCAAGGGAACTTCGGCAGTTGGAACCATCCAAAGGTCTTCCTCGACATCTCTATATAAGTTGTCTTTAAATTTGGGCAGCTGACCCGAGCCAAACAGGATTTCCTCACGGACCATATAGGGCGGATATTTTTCAAGATACCCCTGGCGGATATGCAAATCCACCATCCAGAACACAAGTGCCCGCTGCAGCAGCGCGCCGGGGCCGCTCAGCACGTAAAATCGTGACCCTGCCAGCTTGACGCCGCGGTCAAAGTCAATAATCCCCAGGTCCGGGCCAAGGTCCCAGTGAGGTTTAGGTTCGAAATCAAATTCCGGAATTTCGCCAACTGTACGCAAGACAACGTTATCACTGTCATCTATACCCACCGGAACTTCCTCGTCCGGAATATTGGGGATACCTGCCAGCAATGCGTTCAGGTCTTCCTCAACTTCTTGGCGTTGGACGTCAACAGCATCAATTCTGTCGCCCAGGGCGCGCATCGCTTCAATCTTTTCCTGACGTGCGTCTTTGTCCTTCATCCGGCCAATTTCTTTAGAGACGGAGTTCCGTTCAGAGCGCATTTCTTCCACTTCCACGATCAGGTCCCGGCGTTTTTCATCCAGGGAAAGGATATCATCGACCGGAGAAGGGTCCATTTGCCTTTTTTCCAGTCCTTCTTTCACCCAGTCCGGTTGTTCGCGTATGAGTTTGATATCAAGCATCTCCAAAACCTCCATCTCTTATTTTCATCATTTGATTTTACCTTAATTGTGCTGCTCAAAAAGGCACATCATTCGCCAGGCCAGTCATATTAAATTAAAAGCCCTGGCAGCCTTTTACTGCCAGGTGCGCAGGATTTTCATCTAAACCGAAAGCTTAAAGAAGTGAGAGCAAAGTCTGGGCGTTTTCCCAGGCATAGCCCCGATGGGTGTTATCGAAGTAGCAATAAACATCAAGGCCATCTTCCACCCAGTGCTTGATCCTATCTGCCCAATGCCCCAGCGCCTCGAGATCATACGGATCGTTATAGGCTCTTCCGGGTCCATGCAAGCGAATATAGACAAAGTCCGTGGTGGTCAGGATCGGTGACTGCCGAAAATCAATCTCATAGATACAGAAAGCCACCTCATGCTCACGAAGAACTTTGTAGATTTCATCTTCCAGCCATGACTTATTACGCAATTCAAAGGCGTAGCGGAAACCGTCTGGGAGTTCAGGAAGAAAATTTTGAAGTCTTTCGAGGTTTTTGCCCCAATGCGGCGGCAACTGAAACAGGATCGGACCACACTTTTCACCAAACAAGGAAATCCGTTCAAAAAACTGGGGAAGTGTCTCTTCCGGTTCTAAAAGGTTTTTCATGTGGGTGATGAACCGGGAGGCTTTAATCGAGAACAGAAAATCTTCAGGGACGTAGTTCCGCCAACGTTCAATACTTTCTTCACCTGGAAGCTGATAAAAAGTATTGTTAATTTCCACTGTTGGAAAATTTCTTGCGTAATACGCCAGTTGTTCATGTTTCTCAAGATTATCCGGGTAGAACCTTTCGCTGAAATCCGGATATTGCCAGCCCGAAACCCCTACCCATGCCTGAGCCATACATGCACCTCCTCAGAACAGCGCCAGCATAACCACATTGGCTATGCCAGGCAATAAGTACTGCCAGGAGAAATCGTTCCTTTGGGTTGTAATAACCTTCCCATTGGACAAAATGGCAAAGATTTCATCCTCCGATGCCACAAATCGCTCTACCATTGCTTCGGGCCACTTTTCGACAAGATTATCCATCAAGAGTTCCCAGGATTCACCGCCATCAGTCGTGCGTTCAATCCGCCCTCCACGCCCTACCCCATCCGCCGGGCCAAGGAGCATATGCTTCGGGTCCTCCGGGTCCACCCACACCGCGCGGCAATAAGCCTGATACTTCAAATCCCAGGATTCACCGCCATCTTCGCTGATGTAAAAGCCGCCACCCGTCGGTGCAAAAAGTAGATCACCAGATGAAGCATGGGTTGCAACCGAATGCACATCCGGATGGATTTGTCCCTTCTCCGGGTCCTGATGCGGCTTCCCGCTGCTACCAGGAACCAAATCCCATGATTTTCCATAATCATCTGAAATTAACATGCCTCCGACCTCTACAGATGCGTAAATACGCTGTTCGTGAAAGGCAAACCCCCGCACACAGCCGTCATTAGGTGAATAAGGCATGTACCAATCATTTTCCTTGCGTAATTTTTCGACTTTTTCTGAACGCTGCCACCTCTCACCATCAACCTGCCGGAAATAAATATTCGCTGGTTCAGTACCAGCAAAGATTAGTTCATTCTTTTGAGGATGAATACTCACCCAGCGTACATGAGGGGTCTGAATGCCATCTCTGAGCAACTGCCAATTTTCACCAGAATCCTGACTGATATACACGCCATCTGTCGTGCCAACCAGGCCTAATTCTCCCCGCATATCGATGGATGTGATCCCAACGCCTGTCAGCGCGTAATCACGTTCCTCCCAAAAATCATTGGTCCGCTCAAAACGTATCAGGCCATGCCGTGTGGCAATGATCATATTCTTTTTCATTTGAAACCCTTTCATTCCATCCGTAATCCACTTATTTCTTAATTTTATTTCCTCCCATTGAGGTTGCGCGCCTGAGTAGGTTGGGCCTTTGTTTGGTTTATTCGCCCTTTGTTGACTGCTGGTTGGCAAACATAACCGCCCGGAATCATCCTTCTCCAACGCTGCTCCAACAATATCCGTATTGCATAAACCTAATTCGATTGGCTTACCATCTAAAGATTCGAAATTATATAGGAAAATTTCATTATCAAAGAACAATAATTATTCTGGCTGGCTTTGTTCCTGACGATTGTTGCAATTGTCCTGGCCTACGCATTTCCGAGGTAAGCAATCATCCTTTAAACCGTTCTGATTGACAACCTAATAACAAATCCGAGAGGCATGAGTCGTAATCTCATGCCTCTCAGGTTTTTTAACCCATAGAATTCAAGAACGCAAACGAAAGTGGGCTTGTTCCGTTATAATCAATCCTGCAACAGGTTAAAGAACATTAGAAAATGAGAGTAAAAAAACATGGAGCTGAAGAAGATTTTGCCTGCCTTTTTAGGTTTGGGGACGTTAGCCATAGCAGTGATAGGACTTATGATATTCACTTTGATTGAAGCCTGGCGTTTTCATTTTTTCGGAAGTGCTATTATCCTGATTATTTTAGCAGGCGTTGGAATTGCAATTTTTAATGAAGCAAAGCACCTCCCACAAAAGTCAATACCCAAAATTAAGGATTCGCAGCTGTTCCTTCAAGGAATATCCGTCCTCATTGGCGCTCTGGTCGCCTATTCAATTTCGCACGATCTGGGATTGGGACCCGTTATCGCAGCAAGCCTTGTAGGGATCCTTGCTTTCCTTGTTTTTCCAAAATTCAGTGTCGCTGCTTATTGCGGCGCATTTGTGGGAATGACTTCAAATGCACTACTTTTTGATTGGTTCGAAGTCAGTTTGGCTGGTTCCCTGGCAGGTATTGTATTTGTCTTGACGAAAGATATCTTTTCTGGTGCGGGCGGGAAGCTTGGCACAATCGCATTGATTGGCACTTCATTGATATGCGCCTGTCTCAACCGGGCTTTTCTAGTACTGCCGATCGCAGATTTTCAAACCAATGCATGGACCATTGCCGTATCAATGATAGCCACACCTCTCACATTCTATTTGAATATCAACAAAAAACTTGGCCCTGTTATGGCCTCATCCATTGTCGGCCTGGCAGGAGGATTATTATTGCCCGCTCTTTTACCACAACGCGGCCTGACGTTAGCAGTTGTGGCAATTTGCGCCAGTTTTGCAGGGATGTCCAGCAAAGAACGCTGCCCCAATCTCTGGCTGATCCTCATCATTGCCTTTTTCACGGGTGCAATTTTTGTTTTCAGCACACCAACTTTGGGCGGCGCAGGCGGAAAGCTCGGCACCATTGCCTTTGCTGCGGTTTTGGCAACTTGTGGAATTAAAAATACTTATGAACGGATCGCGAAACCTGCCCAAAGGCAGGTCGAAGACCATTGGGCATAGAAGATCAGGCTATCAAAACCAGCAATCGCACCACTCTCTATCTCGAATCAGACCAGGCAAACAAAGCCATCATCGCCGAGCAGACTGATGGACTGTCCTTCGTCATTCACCAATGATTTTCAAGCTTATGCCATTGCTAACAAAAACACCTCTTTGGATTGCCTTGCTTCAACCCGAGTTGGATAATGCTACTTAGAAATTTTCCTCATTTAGCATTGCCAGAAAGATAATTCTAAAATTTTGAATATTCCCACATGTCTTTCGCCCGAGGCTTCATGTTGTGAGGTAATATTCTTTTTTCAGCATAAACCAAAGGAAATAACTATTTTTATTTTTTCACGCTATAATAATGCCATTATGCGACAGGCAATAAAAAAGACCATCACTATCACATTGTCACTTTTCCTGGCAGGTGCGCTACATTTCAAGCCGGTTTTGGCAGGCTCTGCAAGTAATGCAGCATTCTTCCCTAATCGAGAAGGCTTGAAACAGGAAGATACCCCGGTGCCGATAGCACCAGTAATCACCTCCACCCCCAACTCGGATGGGATTATTATTCACACGGTTCAGTACGGTGAAACACTATATACCATTTCAGAAGCCTACGAAGTGCCAATTGATCAAATCCTTAGCAACACTGGTTTAAGCCAGACAACCACAGAAATACGGGAAGGCCAAGAATTGGTGATCCAAACTGCCCAGGAACCCACACCAACAAATACCCCAACCCCAACAGAAGTTCCTGACACACCCACACCCACCCAACCTCGGCCAACGCTAACACCCTTCCCAACCCGGACGCCGGCACCGACCTTCACTCCCACACCAACGCCATCTTTCATTCATCGCACCCTGGGTCAGGGCACCTATGTCGGTATTGGCCTGGTCCTGGTCTGTGGGACAGGATTGCTCCTGGTCGTTTACAGGGGATTTCTTAAAAAAACATAATTGGCCCAAAATTTGCTTGACAGCTTTTGCGAAATTATGATAAACTCGTATCGTTGACAAAGTGGCTGTATTTATGCCAAATAATTAGAAAAGAATTTTACAAGAAAGGAGCACGACCGCATGGCCAACGCATTTTACATTTTCGTAATGCTTCGTAAGTCTGCCGATAGTTTCGGTGGAGTTGAACCTACGCGGAGTGCGCCTGTTTATAATTAGCCTTACCTAAAATGGTAACGCGGCCACGGGCGAACTCCAACCCCCGTGGCTTTTTTATTTTCCTTCTGCCTGTAGAAGAAAACCAAAATTAATCCAAGCCATGGGTCCGAGCAAAACCTGTGGCTTTTTTGTTGTTAGTAAAACGAAACGAGTAGAGAGAAGAGAACCATGAATAACCTGACCATCACAATTTGGCCAACATTTAACGGAAACGATCCGGAAGGATATGCGGTTGGGCAAACGCCAATAAATGACCGTGATAAGAAAAATCCAGGAATTGGTACCTCCCCACCGGATAAGTAAACCAATTTACCCTCAGCAGACATGCCGATTGCTGAGAAACCAGCCGGCCCACAAACAGGCCTGCATGCGAGGAAAATCAAGATGTATAACTTCACTTTCATTGATGAAACCTCCATTGAATCTGAGACTGAACATTCGGAAGCGCAGGAAAAAGAATGGTCACAATCAACGAATAATTCTTCAAAACCAAACAATTTCTTGAAGAAAACTGCTCTTTTCCTGCAGAAGTACTTGGACCAACCAAATTGTGTCCGCATCTTCATCAGCAAGAATTGATGCGGCCCGTCAGAACGGAGAACAAAATGAATATGACAGCTTTAAAAACAGAATTTTGGCCGGGCAAAGATATCTCAACCAAAAATCTCTGAGCCTATTTTCAAACAGACTTGCGTCAAATTGAAGGAAAACGTAATGGACCAAACAGAAGTAATTAAAACACTACCAGTTGGAACCAGAAAAACAAGAATTTTATCCAATACATTGAAGTTCAGGCTGAATAAGCGTGATCTCGAACGCGCGGCAGCAGCCAATGGCGAAATAGAGAATGAATAGTAAATTGAAGAAAATAATTAATAAGACCACTTGAAATTGCCGGGCGAAGCATGGATTCGCTGGGTTTCTGAACGGGTTGGCTTTTGTTCCCGAAAAACAAAGTGAGGTTTGCGCCAACCCCCCAATTCCTTTCAGCAGATTCCTGCAGGGGGTGACCATCGCCCGGTATTACTGAAACAAATCATTATTACAAAATTAGGAGTTATATCATGCAAGCAAGAGAATACTTTTTAGAAACCGCCCCAGATATCCAAGGGCTTCGATTCCGGGGATTCGCTGGAGAAGCAGATTATCCGCTGATGCTCTCCATTCTCGAAGCAAATAACAAAGCGGACAAAGAAGAACGCGCTATCACTCTTTCTGATCTCCAGCATGATTATGAGCATTTAACCAACTCGGATCCTGAAAAGGATATGCTCTTTGCCGAGATCAACGGCCAGGCCATTGCCTATTCTCGAGTGGAATGGTGGCAGGAAAAAGAGCCTAACCACCGGATTTATTCACTTTTTGTCAACCTCGTCCCCGAATGGCGCGAACAGGGCATTGAAGAAGCCATGATCAATTGGTGCCAGTCCCGGCTGAAAGAAGTTGCCCGGGAACATCCCCAAGACAGTAAACGCTTTTTCCAAACCTACAGCAATGGGTTCAAAATACACTTCAACACCGTTCTTGAAACCCTTGGATACATCCCTGCAAGATACTTCATTGAAATGTCCCGCAGCCTGGAAAATATTCCTGAGGCAGAACTTCCGGAGGGAATTGATGTGCGCCGTGTTCGTGAGGAAGATCAGCATGCGGTATGGAAGGCATCCGTCGATGCTTTCCGAGATCATTGGGGCTTTTCCGAGCCAACTGAAGAAGATTACGATTCCTATAAGGGCTCAAAATATTTTCAGCCCGAGCTTTGGCAGGTCGCCTGGGATGGCAATGAAATCGTCAGCAGCGTGATGAATTATATAGAAAAGGACTACAACGAAAAATATAACAAACAGCGCGGTTGGACAGAGAATATTTCTACCCGCAAAGCATGGCGCCGGCGCGGTATTGCAAAGGCTTTGATTGTGCGCAGCATGCACATGCACAAAGCAAAGGGGATGACAGAAGTCGGCCTCGGTGTTGACACCAATAACCCCAACGGCGCCCTGAAACTTTACCAGAGCCTTGGGTATGAAAAAGATAAAACCTGGATCACTTACCGTAAGGAAATCTGAAGCAAGTTAAACTCACAAAACCTCCCCCTATTCGATTTAACAAAGAATAGGGGGTTGTATTTTAAATACGCATGGTAAAATCAAACGCGTTATTTTACATAGAATCAGGCACCAACATGCAATTTAATTTCAACCGTCAAACAAAGCTTTTCCTGCTCTCAACTCTGCTTTATGGATTTTCCTTCAGTGTTTGGGAGCTGTTCTTCAACTTGTATATCCTATCTCTGGGGTTTAACAACGATATGTTGGGGCTGATCCGCTCAGCCACACCTCTGTCAGCCCTGCTTCTGGGCCTGCCGTTAGGCTTGCTTTCAGACCGAATCGGCAGGCGCACCAGTATGATCATTGGTCTGATCATTGGCTTTTCTGGTATGCTCCTTCAAATCCGGTTATTATACACACTCCTAATCTTCTTCTTTGGGTTTGTGCAGGGCGCCGGGTTCATGCTATACCACGTGTCCCAATCGCCATTTATCATGGCAACCAGCAGAGAAGAAAACCAGGCAATGATCTTCAGCCTGAATTTTGGTCTGCTGACCGTGGCGGCAATGATTGGCAGCCTGACTGCAGGTCAAATGCCCGATTTGTTGGCGCGTACTTTCGGGATCGTACAGGGGAGCGCTGCGTCATACCAGTGGGTTATCACAGCCGGGATCCTCATGGCGACGACCAGCCTGGTACCAATTTTCATGCTGCCCAAAGACAGAAGAACCAATCATCAAACACCCCTCTCCAAACCCTCCCTCAAAGAGATGTTGGAAAAACTCATTGGACGGCGGCTCGTGCGGCGGCTGACACTGATCAACCTGTTCATGGGGTTGGGGGCAGCCATCTTGATCCCATACCTGAACGTTTTCTTAAGAAATAAATTTGCCATCCAAGATGAATTACTTGGGCTGATTTTCAGCCTGTCCTCGTTACTGGTGTTTTTAGGATCAATGATCACACCGTGGTTGGTAAAGATCACAAAAAGCCGCATTGTCCCCACGGTTGCCACACAGGGTGCGAGCATCGTTTTTCTCTTTTCTTTGGGCTTTTCGCCTATTTTATGGATCGCGGCAGTAAGCATGCTGCTGCGCACAGTTTTGATGCAAATGTCAATACCGCTACTGGAAAATTTTGCCATGCTGCTCAGTCAACCCGAAGAACAGGCCGCAATTTCCAGCATCCGGGCGATTGGATGGCAAATGGGTCAGGCCATTGGCATCTTCATTTCTGGTCTTGTTCAGACGCGTTTTGGATTCTCCCCTCTGTTCATTACGACCGGAATAATGTATGCCATTTCAGTCCTGTTAACATGGGTTTATTTCCGCCCAGGAGAAAAAGAGATGGCCCATGCCGGATAAATTCAATAACACCATCCTGGGGGTGATTGCAGATACGCATATCCCAGACCGCGCCTGGAAATTACCATCAGGGCTGCTCGACAGGCTAAAAGCGGAAGGGGTAGATCAAATCCTGCACGCAGGCGATGCATCCAATTGGAAGGTGATTCGCACCTTGGAAAAGGTCGCTCCGGTTACCGTCGTTCAGGGCAACCGCGATTGGTTTTTGGGAATGCACTCCACCAAACAGGCAACGCTGGATGTAAATAGCATTAAAATCAGCATTGCCCACGGACACCGCTCGATGGGACATTATCTTGTCGATAAATGGGCCTATCTTCGAGAAGGTTACCGTTTTCAGCGCTATCATGATCACTTATCCACCGATTTTCCAGATTCGGATATCATCATCTTCGGGCACACGCACAATCAAACTGCAACCTGGGTTGGTGGCCAATTGTTCTTTAACCCTGGCGCAGCTTACCCCTGCAAATACAACCATTACATCCCTCAATTTGGCGTGATCAGTATTACACCTCAAGGATTTGTTCGAACTGTATTTCGAGAATTGAACTGATTTCGCATTGCCAATTGAATAGCGATCGTCGATAAAATCATTAATTTCAGCGGGCATATGTACTTATTGGATCAGAAGTAACATCGCTAACCAAAACCCAATTATTACCAGAGCCCAGAACTTACTTTAAATTTGATGAACCAATCGGATTTCCGTTAGATAACAATAAAAAATCTCAAAATTATAGCGCTTCATTCAGAATACCGTTACAATAAATATTGGTAGAGGTTTTTACAACATTCATTATGATAAGAACAGCAAAAAATATGATCTCTTCATCCAATAATACAAAGATCAAACTCGTGCGGAGCTTGCAAGGGAGAAGCCGCCAGCGAAAGGCTGAAAATGCCTTTATCGCTGAAGGAGTGCGCCTTGTCGAAGAAGCTGTTGATGAAGGATGGCCGATCGAATTTGTGCTGTTTGACGAATCGCTTTCAGAGCGTGGCATGGCCTTAATCAATAATCTGAAATCGGAAGGAGATATCAGTATCTCACAAATCGCCCCCGAGTTAATGGCTGAGATCACCGATACTGAAACACCGCAGGGGATCCTTGCGGTGTTGAAGCGCTGGATGCTTCCCATACCCGATTCTCCCACCTTGATATTAATAGCAGATCAAATTCGCGATCCAGGCAATATGGGCACGCTTCTCAGGACAGCGGAAGCTGCTAGAGTAGACGCAGTGATCCTGAGCCCTGGCACGGTTGATGCTTTCTCTCCCAAGGTCGTGAGGGCTGCCATGGGCGCACATTTCCGCTTGCCAATTCATGAACACAACTGGGAAGAGATACAATCTGTGGTTAAAAACCTCACAACTTTCCAGGCTGAATCTGGCGATGGGGTACCGTTGTGGCATACTGATTTTAGCCAGCCCCTTGCTTTGCTGATCGGCGGTGAAGCCTTTGGTGCTACCAAGCAAGGTAGGTCTTTAGCCACTCAAAAAGTGACCATCCCCATGCCTGGACGGGCAGAATCTTTGAATGCCGCCGTTGCAGCAGGGATACTGATTGCCGAAGTTTTACGCCAGAGATATTCATTGTAAAAGGACGCACATTTCATGAAAATTAGATCCATTACCTATTTCATCCATCCCAGCTGGCCGATCAGTGAACTCAGGCTTCAAAAAGCGGGGGTTTTTGCCCGGCATGCTGCGGAGGCGTTTTCCCAGGCTGGCATCCCGGTGCAAACCGTCCGGCTGGCCACCCCTCCCTTTGGATCCTTTTTGGTTCCAGATGATTATGCGAAAGCCGTCACCCAAATGGAGGTCCTCGCACACAGCGAAGGGTTCGAATATGTCTCCCTGGGCCCCGCACTGCCTCAATCACAACAATCGTATCATGCCATCCCCGAAATGCTTTCCAATTCCGGCAATCTGTTTTTTAGCGGACTTCTGACAACGCAGGAAAGTGAAATCAGCTTGCCGGCAGTCCGAGCCTGTGCAGACATCATTCATCGCGCCAGTTCTCTTGAAGAGAACGGTTTTGCCAATCTACGCTTTGCAGCGCTGGCTAACGTCAAGCCATGGGCGCCATTCTTCCCGGCCGCATACCATCAGGGGAAAACACCCGCCTTCGCCCTCGCACTGGAAGCAGCTGATCTGGCTGTCAGGGCCTTCTCCCAGGCGAGATCGCTGGCGGAAGCGCGAGCAAACCTGATCGAAGCCATCGAGACCTATGCCAAAAAACTAGAAGCAACCGCCCAGAACCTGGCAGAAGCTTATCAACTGGACTTCAAAGGCATCGACTTCACACTGGCGCCCTTTCCAGAATTTGATACCTCTCTTGGGTTTGCTTTGGAAAAATTGGGGCTGCCCGCTATCGGGCTTTCAGGCAGCCTGGCTGCTGCCGCCTTTCTAACAGACACACTGGACCGCGCTGGCTTCAAGCGCACCGGCTTCAACGGCCTGATGCTGCCCCTGCTGGAGGACGCAACCCTTGCCCAGCGCGGGTCTGAAGGCGTTTTGAGCGTCACCGATCTGCTGCTCTACTCTGCAGTCTGCGGAACAGGGCTCGATACCATCCCACTCCCAGGGGACACGACGCAAGAACAAATCAGCGCAGTACTGCTGGACCTGGCTGCCCTATCCTTACGCCTCAATAAACCCCTGACCGCACGGCTGATGCCCATCCCGGGCAAAATGGCTGGCGATGAAACAGGTTTTGATTTTGAATTCTTCGCCAACAGCAAAGTGCTGGCACTGCCAGCTGAACCCCTTACTGGCCTATTATCCGGGGATGAAAATATCTCTATCCACGACAGGCAACAGGATTAATTACACAAAGAAAAAAAATAAAAAATATTATCTAATGCATAATTATTACAATAGCGACGGTGTTCAGAACACAACGTCGCTATTGTTTTTAATCCACTGGTTTGACCCGCCAATATTCAGAGACGTCGCGTTTGCGGTCCAGGTACCCCACTGAGATCAAATCCCTGCGCAGGCCTGAAATATCCTCATTCAAGTCACCGATTACTTCATTCACCTGTTTTTCGGTATATATCTTTCCAAATTCAAAATGCTCTGCGATATAGCGCAGGATCACATCCAATTTTCGTCGATTGGTCGGGAGCTGTTCAATTGATCCATCTTCACGCAGATAATCTTTTAGCACCTTACGATCGTAAGCTTTTCTATCCAAATCTTTTGCCACTTCTGGGAGCGTATCTTCAGACAAGAACTTTTTTGCCATGCTCTCCAGCGTATCCGTCTCCAAACGATAGACGCTGTAATACCCCTCAGCTCTGGCTGAAACCAGACCGATCTCTGCCAGCTTGGAAAGATGGTGTGATGCCGTCGATGCGCTGATATCGAGGAGCGCGGCCAGTTCTTCCACAGTCGCCTCGTTTTCTGCCAGCAATCCCACCAGCTTCAAACGGTTTGCGTCCGCCAATGCTTTGAAAAAGGCCAGAAGGGTGTCTCTGGATTTATCCATTTTTATCTCCGTATTTTCATTTCGATGTTTATCAAATTGATTATATCAAAGTAAGAAGACGGTGTCAATCCATATTAAAACCAAACGAACATTTCCGAAGTTTTACGGATAGGTGTTTCCTCTTGTTATCTGCTATGTTTTATCAATCGGAAAGTAAATTTATGGAAAAAGACATTGATTTGATATTTTTTTGTCGATTACCAGACCCCCAAAACCAAAGTTCATCGCACCTGTTTAAAATTAATCAGGATCAGGTTCTTCTGACAGTCCTCATAAGTCTGGATTTGATATTCAGCAGAGAGCGGCAGGCCATTGGTCTCTTCCAAACGGATTGCCAAGGAATCCACGCTGTCAACCACCAGGCCTTCCAGCACAAATTCATACCCCGATTCACCATACACTGCGGCTGAGCCCGGAAGGGCAAACCGGTCAATGGTGAAACCTCCCAGTTCACCAAACAAGTGAACTGTGGCCGAATCAGTGACTGGGACGTCCTGCAGGTCCCAAACTTGACCGGCGATGATCAGGTAGTCACAGCTCAACTGCGGACGAATCAAGGCACTGCTCATCATCTCCGGCTCACCTCGCAAAACAAAGGGATACACTTCTGGCGTTGCTGTTGGTGTAACCGTTGGCGTTGGGCTGGGCGTCGCGGCTTC
>JBMCLF010000018.1:0-13314 GCA_048615215.1 Candidatus Brevefilum sp. | reverse complement strand
TTCACCACGAAATGTGAGATAAATTTGTCACGTAGGTGCCTATTTAATATTTCGTGTCAGTTAAGGGGCAGATGTCGGCCATCAGAGCTGAAAAAAGACCTGGCAGGTCCGGCACCATACGTGACCTACAAAAGTATTGTGTTTGTCGATCTTGACGGATTGTAATTATGAAGAAGGTAATGCGATGTAGGTCGGGTATGTCGGCGAAGCCGACTACCTGACAAAAAGCTTCACCACGAAATGTGAGATAAATTTGTCACGTAGGTGCCTATTTAATTTTTTGTGTTAGGTAATGCACGGTGTCGTATAATAATCCCCATGCTATCCGCCATCCTCACCGCCGCCACAATCGGTTTTTCCGCCGGGGTCACACCC
Source organism: Candidatus Brevefilum sp. (assembly GCA_048615215.1). GTDB lineage: Bacteria > Chloroflexota > Anaerolineae > Anaerolineales > Anaerolineaceae > Brevifilum. The sequence goes on along the minus strand of JBMCLF010000018.1, from coordinate 12,939 downwards.
GGGCCGCTGCAGGCTGTCTTTCTGGCCTATGCCGTTAAGGGCGGCTGGAAGAAGGCCCTGCCCGCGGCCTTCGCGCCGCTGGTGACGGATGGCCCGGTGATATTGCTTGTGCTTTTGGTCCTCAACAACCTGCCGGCCGTGTTTTTGCGAGCCTTGCAGATCGGCGGAGCTTTCTTTCTGCTGTACCTTGCCTGGGATTCCTACCGGTCCTTCAAATATTTCCAGGCTGTAGAAGAAGCGGAAGAAACATCCCCCTGGGGCACCCTGCTCAAGGCCACCCTGATGAATCTGCTGGCGCCCGGTCCCTGGTTGTTCTGGAGCCTGATCAACGGCCCAAACCTGATCCGGGCCTGGTCGGTCTCCCCCTGGTGGGGCGCGGCCTACCTGGTTGCCTATTATGCTGCCTTCATCCTGAGCAATATTGGTTTGATTTTTCTGTTTGCAACCATGCGACGGATGGGAGAACGGGTTCGCAAGGGCCTGCTGCTGGCCTCGGCCATCTTGCTGGCAGGGTTTGCTATTTACCAGGGATTGCAGGGCCTCGGAATTCTCTGAAGGGGTTGGATATGGTAAAATCGCTGAAGTTAATCCACAAAAAAGAATAGGTCTTTATGTTCCCTGTTGCACATCCCAAAGTGATCCAGCGAGCCCGTGAGATCCTGGCTCATGACCCCATTTTTATCGATACTGAAACCACCGGATTTTCACCCAATGACGTGGTGATTGAAATCGGTGTGGTCAACCTGGCCGGTGAGACCCTTTACGAATCACTATTCAAACCTGCCATCCCCATCCCAGCAGATGCGATTGCCATTCACGGCATCACAGAGGAAATGGTGGCGGATGCGCGATCCTGGAAGGACGCCTGGCCTGAAATGCGAAAGGTTTTGGAGGGCAGGCCGGTGGGAATGTACAATGCCGAATTTGATCTGCGCATGATGAATCAGACCCATTCACGTTACTGGCTCGATTGGCCGATGGACAACAGGCGCTTTTTTTGCGTGATGAAGCTTTACGCTGCTTTTTATGGGGAGGCCAGCACCCGTGGGCGCGGCTTTCGCTTTCATAAACTTGAGGCGGCTGGCTCTGCCTGCGGGATCCCGCTGCCCAACACGCATCGGGCGGTGGATGACGCCCTGCTGACCGCCGCATTATTCAAATACATGGCGGATTACGCCGCCTGATATTGCATAGGAGAAGATCAATGACCATCTTTTATCCCCACACCCGCATGGATGATTTTGCGGAAACCCTCCACGGACACCAGGTCCCTGATCCCTACCGCTGGATGGAAGATCTGGACAGCGATGAGGTCCGTGAATGGATCGAAGCCCAGAATGAGATCACCTTTGATTATCTCAAAAAATCGCCCCTGCGAGAGAAGATTCAACAACGGATGACCGAATTGTGGAATTATGCGAAATATTCTCCGCCTTATAAACGCGCTGGGCGTTATTTCTTCGCTTTAAATGACGGCCTGCAAAACCAGGATATTCTCTATTGGCTGGATGATTTGCAGGGCGAACCGCAGGTCCTGATCGACCCGAACTCTCTCTCCGAAGACGGCACGGTAGCCCTCAGCGGCGCGGCTGTCAGCAAAGATGGGCAATACCTGGCTTACGGCCTGTCAGAGGCCGGTTCGGACTGGCAGACCTGGTACATCCGCCGGGTGGATGATGGCGAGGATTTGGCGGACGAGATTGAATGGGTCAAATTTTCTGGCGCGTCCTGGGACGGGGACAGCAAGGGCTTTTTCTACAGCCGCTATGATGCGCCCGATGGCGAGGCATTGAAGCAGGCCAATTACTATCACAAGCTCTACTATCACAAACTTGGCACAGACCAGTCTGAAGATCGCCTGATTTACGAACGCCCGGATCAGAAGGAGTGGGGCTTCAATGGCGTTGTGACGGAAGATGGGCGGTACCTGTTGATTTACGTCTGGCACGGCACCGCCGCGGAAAACGCTGTGTATATCCTGGATTTGGAAGATGATGATGCCGAAGTGATAGAAGCACTGGCGGCATTTGACGCCGAGTACGAGGTGGTGGGCAATCAGGGTGCACGCTTCTTCATTAAAACCGACCACAGCGCGCCGCAGCACCGGCTGATCGCGGTGAATATCGATCAACCCAATCCGGGTGCATGGGAGGAACTGATCCCGGAAGCAGCGGACAAACTGGAATTTTTGGACTTCGTCGGTGACCGCTTCACCGCCACTTATTTGCACCATGCAGCCCACCAGGTGCGTTTCTTCAAGACCGACGGGACACCTGATGGCGTATTGTCGCTGCCCGATCTCGGCACCGTGACGGGTTTTGGCGGACAGAGTGATGACCCGGAGACTTTCTACAAATTTTCCAACTTCACCACACCCGGAACGGTGTACCATTTCAATGTTGACAGCCGGGAGGCGGAGGTTTTCCGTGCGCCGGATGTCGACTTTGAACCGGAAAATTACATCACTGAGCAGGTCTTTTATGAGAGCAAGGACGGCACACAAGTGCCGCTGTTCATCAGCCACCGCAAGGATCTTGAAATTGACGGCAATGTGCCGACCTACCTCTATGGTTATGGTGGGTTTAACAACCCCCTGCCGGTCAGCTTCAGCGTCCCCAATCTGGTGTGGATGGAAATGGGCGGAATTTACGCCCAGGCGCAGCTGCGCGGGGGCGGGGAATATGGGCGCGAGTGGCATGAGGGAGGCATGAAACACAACAAACAAAATGTGTTTGACGATTTTATCGCTGCGGCGGAATACCTGATCAAAGAAAAATTTACCCGGGCCGAAAAGCTTGTCATCGGCGGTCGCAGCAATGGCGGCTTGCTGATCGGCGCATGCATGACTCAGCGGCCTGACCTGTTTGGGGTGTGCCTGCCCAACGTGGGTGTGATGGACATGCTGCGCTTCCACAAGTTCACCATTGGTTGGGCCTGGGTTTCCGACTATGGCTCACCAGATGACGCCGAGGAATTTAAGACACTGCTGGCATATTCTCCTTATCACAACATTCGGGAAGGGGTTGACTACCCACCCACCATGGTATTGACGGGAGATCACGATGACCGGGTTTTCCCGGCGCACAGCTTCAAGTTCGCGGCGAAGTTACAGCAAGCTCAGGGGGGCGATGCGCCGATCTTGATCCGGATCGAGACCCGGGCAGGGCACGGCGCGGGCAAGCCCACCAAAAAACTGATCGAGGAATTTTCGGATATGTGGACCTTCGCACATGAGAATCTGCGCTGAGAAAGAATTTTGCGAAGTCTTTGGACTATTGAAGATTCTTCAAGGCTGGTGCATGAAAAGAATTAACCTGCGATTACATCAGGATGCGCTATAAAGGTTATTGATATTTTTATCCCATTAACATTGGTGATTGTTTATTACCGGTAAGGGCGACGCATACGTCGCCCTCTGCATGATATTAAAATTAACAAGCAGAACAAACGCCTGGTGAGAGAACGAGTCGCCAGGCGCGTGAGTACTTTTTCCTATATGCCGTAAAATTGACCAAATACAGCCTTCGTGTTTTAACCTGTAATTGTGTATACTTATTATTGTAATGATTAATGATGATTTACTTGGTGATAGACGTTTAGAAGGACCCATCAGCGGACTGGTTATGAGAGGATTTAAGATGCCATAGCCAGCGTTGATTTCGCTTTGGTTAGTAATCATAAGCCCTTCACGATATCTTCACCGTGAAGGGCTTTTTTACTGAGATTATTATTTTTCAACAGGAGGACAATATGGCCGTGACCGATTTCATTAATATTGAGGATGTTATCGAAAAGATACGGGCAGAGATCTCTCAGGGGAATTGGGATGAGGTGACCAGGCTGCTCGAATCTCTGCGGCGTTCTGACCAGGCTGAGGTGTTTTCGGACCTGCCGCATGAACACCAGCAGGAGATTCTGCCATTGATGGACCCGGAAAATTCAGCCGACATCTTTGAGGAATTGGAAGATGAAGATGTCTTTGAGATTGCCAACCGGATGGAAACAGACCGCCTGGTGGAGATTGTGGATGAGATGGAACCAGACGAAGCTGCTGACCTTCTGGGAGATATCACCCACGAACAGGCTGAAGAAGTCCTCGCTCAAATTGACGAGGCGGACGAGGTTCGTTACCTGTTGGAACATCCGGATGAGACGGCTGGTGGTGTGATGACCGCCATGGATATCCACATCCATCAGGACATGACAGTGGATGAGGCGATCTGGCACCTGCGCCACCTTTCTCCCGAATCCGAATCGATATATTATTTATTCGTTCAGGATGAGAAAGACCACCTTGTGGGGGTGGTTTCTTTGCGCGATTTAGTCATTGCCAAACCTGGCACATTAATTAAGGGCATCATGGATGAGGAGCCGGTTTCCGTAAGGGTGGAAGCGGATCAGGAGGAAGCTGCGCGGTTAATGCAGCGCTATGACCTGTTGGCTCTCCCGGTGGTGGATGACGTCAATAAATTGGTTGGGATAATCACCTACGACGATCTGCTGGATGTATTGGAAGACGAGGCCACCGAGGATATCTACCGCTTGGGTGGAGTTCCCAAAGAACAGCCATCTGATGTGCGATTTTCCTCGGCGATGAGGAACCGCCTGCCCTGGCTGGTGTTGAACCTTATCACGGCGCTGGTTTCCGCTACGGTACTGAGTGTATTTGAAAACACCATTGCCCAAGTGGCGGCGCTGGCGGCCTTTTTCCCGATTGTTGCCGGGGTCAGCGGTAGCGCAGCGACCCAAACCCTGACTGTAACGGTGCGCGGGCTGGCGCTGGGGGATATTACCCCCAAAGAGGGATTGAAAACCCTGGGACGAGAACTGCTGCTGGGCTTGGTGAATGGACTCAGCATCGGCGTGATTGTGACGCTGATAGCCCTGGCGTGGCGAGGGCTGCCCTTGCTGGGGTTGGTGGTAGGGGCGGCCACGCTTCTCAATATGGTCTGCGCTGGATTAGCAGGTGTTTTTGTTCCCATGCTGATGCAGAGATTGAGCTTTGACCCGGCTCTGGCTTCACCCATCCTGGTTACGACCACAACAGACACCCTGGGTTATTTCTTTTATCTGGGCTTGGCCACCTTGATGATTGCCAGTTTGGTTTGATTTGATGGAAATGGCAGTTCGTCAAAGGTTCTGAAAGGATCCGCTGGTGATTAGTGCCCGTAGCAGATTAGCCACAAATCTTGACGACGTCTAATCCGGTTGAAAATCGTTTGATCAGGAGGATAGGAATTGGATGTGAATCAATGGCTTTTAAATGGTGAGCCCTGGGTGGCATATCGTACCCGACTGGATCTCATGCGCGAGGATCATGATAAAGCAGAAATTAAAGCTGCGTATTCACAAATGGTGGATGAACCAAAAATCAGCGGCCTGCTGGAAGAATTGGAAACCTGGCCGGGAGCAGCGCTTAAAAGCCACAAAAAGGCTGGTCATCTCCTGCATAAACTGGTTTTTATCGCCGATATCGGCCTGGGTATGGACGTCCCGAAGGTGCGCAGGGTGATTGACAAAGTCCTCTCCCATGCATCTGAGGAGGGACCTTTCAGGATCGTCGTCAATCTTCCCAAACATTTTGGGGGCAGCGGTGAGGATGAGCTGAGCTGGATGCTGTGTGACGCTGGCTCCACGCTGTATGCTGCAGCCAGGATAGCCGGGACCAATGACAAGCGCGTGCTTAAAGCAGCTGATTATTTGGCAGGCTTAGCCCAAAACGAGGTTGGCTAGTCCTGTGCATCCACAAAGGAACTTGGCCGGTTTCGTGGTCCTGGCAAGGCGGGTGATCCCTGCCCTTATGCCATCCTGTTGATGGTCAAGGCTTTGCTCCCCTTTAGAGACCGCTACCGGGCACAAATCGACATTGGGGTGAGCACATTGCTGAAGCTCTGGGAGAACCGGACTTCACAAAAACCAGTCCTGTTTGCCATGGGCACCCATTTTGCTAAACTGAAGGCACCTTTTGTGTGGTATGACATTCTTCATGTACTGGATGTCCTCTCACAGATTCCAGAAATTCATGATGAAGAACCTCTCCGGGAGATGGCTGCCGTCATCCAGATGAAAGCTGATCCTGAAAGGCGTTTCACTCCTGAATCGATCTGGATGGATTGGCGCGGTTGGGATTTTGGCCAGAAGCAGGAACCCTCTCGCTGGTTGACTTTTCTGGCAAGGCGGGCCCTTGATAGATTGAAATCGCCTTCATAACTCTGTCTTTGGTCTGACTGTTTAAATTATTAATCAAAAATCAAAAGGTGGGGCCCACCCAGTATACTGCACGCTTACAACCGGTCCTTGCCTGTTTTTGCTTGACAAAAATTTGCTATCGCTTATAATAAATATATGAATAAATGCTCAACTATTCAAGGAATAACTCATGGCTGTCTCTAATCGTAAAACGCATAACCTGATACAGGAAATGCTTTCAGAGGGTGTGATCGTTACCATGGCGGAGAGTTTTAAAGCTTTGGCGGATCCCACCCGGCTGCGCATCCTGGCCCTGTTGTTTGAAGGTGAACGGGGAGTGAGCGACCTTGCGGATCACCTTGCGGTTTCGCAAAGTGCTGTCTCCCATCAACTGCGGATTTTGCGCACGCTGGACATTGTGCGGTACCGCAAAGACGGGCGGGAAGTATTTTATTCGCTGGCAGACGATCACGTGCGTGACATTCTGGCCCGCACGCTCGAACATATTCTAATAGACTGAGGTTTTTATTACATGGGTGAATTACAACTAAAAATTACTGGTTTGGATTGTGTGGAATGCGCCAAGGGCCTTGAAGCTTCTGTGGCTCGGATGGAAGTGGTGGAAGAGGCTGACTTGCATTTCTTCAACAGCACATTGACGGTTAAAGGCGATGTTGATGAGCAAGCCTTACGTAAGTTGATCAGCAGCCTGGGCTATGGTGTTGAAGATGATGAAAAATCGGATACTGCCCCTGCTGATGAGCCAAATGCCTTGCTTGGGTTCTGGCGATACATTATCAAACGGATCGAAACCCAGATGGCGCTGATTGCGGCCGGGGTGGTTGCCCTGTCCCTGGCCTTTGGCTGGTTGGGGTTTCCCAACTGGCTGGTGATCGGTTTGCAAATCGGCGCCTTGGTTTTGGCGGGCTGGCCGATTGCACGATCCGGACTGGTGAGTTTGTGGGTCAATCATACTTTCAATATTAATTTTCTAATGACCGTTGCTGGGGTTGGCGCGGTGGTGATCGGCGAATATGCTGAGGCTGCTTCGCTGATCTTGCTGTTTGACCTGGCAGAGGCACTGGAAGCCTTTACCAATGACCGGGCGCGGGGTGCGCTTTCAAGGTTGACCGCGCTGACACCCACCCACGCTGTCAGGCTGGAAGATGGACACGAAGACATTGTGCCGGTAGAAAAGCTGGCGGTAGGCGACAGGATTCTGGTGCGTCCCGGTGACCGCATCCCCCTGGACGGGGTGATCGTGGAGGGGGAGAGTGATATCAACCAGGCACCGATTACGGGCGAGAGCATGCCCGTTTGGAAAGATCCGGGTGATGAGGTCTACAGCGGGACGGTCAACGGCAACGGCCGCCTGATCGTGGAAGTCACCCGATTGGTGGCAGACAGCACCCTGCACCGGATCATTGAAATGGTGACCGAAGCTCAATCCCGCCAATCGAAGAGTCAGAAATTTATCGATAAATTTGCCCAATACTACACCCCTGCCATGGTCATCCTGGCGGTGCTGATGGCCACGATCCCGCCTCTTTTCTTTGGCGAACCCTTGCTGAACACACCCGAGACCCGGGGTTGGCTGCATCGCTCCCTGGTGCTGCTGGTGATTTCATGCCCCTGCGCGCTGGTGATCTCCACGCCGGTCACGATGGTTGCCAGCCTGACGAAAGCCGCTCGTGAGGGTGTACTGTTCAAGGGCGGTATCTTTGTGGAATCCCTTTCGCAGATAAATGCCTTTGCATTTGATAAGACCGGCACCCTGACCCATGGTGAACCAACAGTGGTCGAGAGTAAAGACCTCAAATGCCGCGGCGCATCCGGATGTGACGCCTGCGATGACATGCTGGCCCTTGCCTATGCGCTTGAACGCCACAGCACCCATCCGCTGGCGCAGGCTGTTATGGAAGAGGCAGAGCGGCGCGGCGTGACGGACTGTTATCCAGCTGCCACCGACCTCACCACCCGCGGTGGGTTAGGATTGGAAGGCACTGTGGATGGGCGCCAGATGACGATTGGAAGCCTGCGGCTGTTCGAAGAAGAACATGATATCCCACCGGTTGTGAATGAATGGGTGGCAAAGGCTGAATCTGAAGGCAAGACAGCCATGCTGCTGTGCGACGGAAAGAAAGTACGGGGGTTCATCGCGGTGGCAGATACACCCCGGCTGGATTCTGAAAATGTGGTCAAAGAACTGAATATGATGGGAAAGTACACTGTGATGCTGACCGGCGACAATGCCACTGTGGCGGGTGTGGTGGGCAAGACGGTTGGCCTGGATGATGTGCGGGCTGGCCTGCTGCCCGGCGATAAACAAGAGGCCGTTTCAAAACTGCGTGAGCAGCACGGGTCTGTGGCAATGGTTGGCGACGGGATCAATGATGCACCTGCCTTAGCTTCAGCCGATCTGGGGATTGCCATGGGTGGGGGCGGAAGCGCCCAGGCGATGGAAACGGCCGATGTGGTCCTGATGGCGGATGACATTCATAAGTTGCCCTTCGCTGTCCGGTTATCCCGCTTTGCCAATCGCTTGATCCGGCAGAATATCATCTTCAGCCTGGGCAGCAAGCTGTTGGTGGCGGTGATTGCCTTTTTTGGTTATGCGCCTCTCTGGCTGGCAGTGCTGGCAGATATGGGCGTGTCCCTGGTGGTTACGCTTAATGGACTGAGGGCGATGCGTTTTCGGGTTGAGTAGGAATTAAAATTTAATCTCCGGGTGAAGCATTTTTTAAGATTTGTGCGGCAAAGACGCTTGCCTTTGCCGCAACTTCCTTAAAGGCGGGATGTTGGGGCATGGTCATGCCATGCGGGCCGTTTATTGTTTCCCTGACCACGGGACCAGCCAACCTGGTATGCAGGTGTTCGATAGATCGAGATTGAATGATCTGGTCTTTGCTGCTGTGAATCACCAGGGTGGGTGTTTGAACATCCTTCGCGGCCCTCAATCCTGCTTTTCCAACTTCACGCAGCTGGTCGAGAACGGCCATGGGGAATTGGAAATGGGTGAGTTCCTCAAGTTGTTCCGGGTCATCCAGGTCGATTTCCGGCAGATATTGCTGGTAGTGCTCATCCAAAGCGGGATGATTGAGGGGGATGTGGCGAAAGGGCTTTATAGATACCGGGAGCAGCGTCCTGAAGAAATCCCCCAGAGCTTTTCCCCAGGCAGGTTCCTGCCAGATGAAGGGCGCAATCAGAACGAGGCCGTCTATTTTTGTTTGTGCGGCGGCTTGCAGTGCCAGCGCACCACCAAAGGAATAACCCACCAACAAAAGGGGTTCATGCCCCATGGCATGCAGGGATTGGCAATTTTCCAGGACAGCCTTCAACCAATCCTGGTTTCCATACTCGATCAGGTTTGCTAATTCACGGCCGAACCCGGGCAGGCGGAGACCGCTGACTGTCCAGCCAGCCGAATTCAGTTTCTCGCCCAAGGGGCGCATTTCCAGCGCAGTGCCGGGAAAGCCATGCACCAGGAGAGCAGCCTGCTTCCCCCCTTCAAAAAGGAAAGAGGCATGATTGGGATGGGTGAATAGGGGCAGGTGTGGCAGCTGCAAAGGCTCTGGCACCCGCAGGGCGTGCATCATATCGAACAAATACAGAAAAGTCCCCTGGATGATGATGCCCCAGCCTGTGCCACGCCAGAAAAGCGATTCAGTTCCCAGGAAGTAAACCAGTGCCGCGCCACCAGCGACGAACAAGACGTTCAGAGCGCTTTTTAACCACAGGATTTTGCGAAGACGGAAGGCTTCTTGTTCCTCTTCGGTAAATGAAGTGGCTTTTCCGGTTTTATGACGCAAGCGCAGCAAACCAATCCAGGCAATTAATCCATCTGCCCCTCCCCAGGCCAGAGCCTGGATCCCGATGGACCGCCATAAGGGATCTCCGAACAGGATTAATCCCGCGCCAGCCAGGATGCTGGGAAAAGCCCAGAGCTTCAGGCGGCGGAAGATCAGCTTTTCAAAATCCCAGATCATGGTGCTCCTTTGCGCCTTCAGTCTGTGTTATTCAAAGTAAACGGAGGGCGCCATTGCGTTTTTTGTTTTTTCCGTTCCGCTTGAACGACTTCAAAGGTCAGGCGTAAGGGATGAGGATATTGTAATGCCTGTATGCAGATTTCCGCCAGGTCTGCGCGACTGATCATCCCGAGCAGGTGGTCACCCTGCTTGTATATCAGCCTGCGTTTTCCACCCGGGGTATCCATCAGTCCGCCAGGGCGGATGATGACATATTCCAAACCGCTCTGGCGTAAAACCTCTTCGCCTTTGAGTTTCCATTTCAGGACATTCCCGAAGTGATTCATGGGGTGCCCTGGATGGGTGACGGCAATGGAAGAGACCAGGATAAAGCGCCGGACGCCCTGGGCACAGGCCGCCTGGACCAAATTGGCCACACCTTCATATCCCACACGCTTGGGGCAATTCTTTCCCACAGGGGATTGGGCGCCGATCGCTGAGATGATGGCGCTTACATCGCTGGTTGCAGGTATGAGGGTTTGGATATCCCTCACATCTCCCTCATGATAGCCGACCGAATCTCCCCACAATGCCTGTGCGGCAGATAAATTCCGCACCAGTACACGAGGCTTGATCTTTTGAAGGATGAGTTTTTTAACAATAATCTTCCCTGTGCGTCCGGTTGCACCGGCAACCAGGATCTCTTGGGCCATTTTTAATACCTCTAATTACCAGTAAAATTCCATCATGAATCGCGAATTATGACTGATTAATTTCATCCAATTTCTTGAGAATCTCCTGATTATCAGGGATATCAGCCATTGAATTGGAATAGTGCACGAACTGAAAAGTACCGTTTTTATCGATGATCATCTGGGCGGGAATCCGGCCGAATTTTAAAAGCTTGACTTCCTGTTCGTATTTTTTGGCCACTCGGTGTTCTGGGTCAGCCAAACCGATGAAGGGCATGTCATTTTTGTTCCAAAATTGCTCAAAATCATCCTGTGAATCCGGGCCAACTGCAATCACTACGGTTTCTCTTTTCGTAAATTTTTCAAAATCCTGGCGCAACTGCACCATGTGCCGGCGGCAGTGTGGTCAGAAGAAACCCCGGTTGAAGACCAGGTAAACATTCTTGCGACCTTCAAAATCAGAGAGGGTGATCTTTTCTCCACGGGTATTCTCGAGGGTGAAATCGGGCGGTCTTTCACCGATTTCTACATGATCGTTTTTCATTATTCCTCCTCGATGACTGAGTTGATGAATTGTTCAACGGCCTGCAAGAAAGCCTGCGGGCACTCTTCCTGAGGCAGATGGCCGCAATCCTCAAGGACGGCCAGTTCTGCGCCAGGGATCGCCTCTGCCAGGCGCAGGCTGTCCTCTACAGGGACGATTTGATCGTCATCCCCCGTAATTACCAGGGTGGGAACATCAATCTGAGACAGCTTTCCGGACAGCCCTGGCGGGTCGGATGCCTGGGTGTGCTCCCACAAAGCCCGGTCCCAGTTTTCGGCTTTTAAAGGTTTTCGATAACCAGCGAGGATTTCGGGGTTATCTTCGAGTTCGCCCGGATCGTGCCAGGCGCTTACAATGAAGGCTTCTCCCTGTTCTCCAGTCAGCCGGCGGGCAATCAGCGGGCCGATGTGGTCAGCCTGTGGAGTGTTCAACAGCCATTCCAAAAAGGCAGACTCAGGCCTCGTTTGGTAAATTGCGGCGTCCACTTCAACTAAGGCGAGAACCCGCTCGGGATGCATCAGGGTGAAGGCAGTTGCCAGGGTTCCGCCGGCAGAATTGCCAACAAGAACAGCCTGCTCGATATTCTTTGCTTCCAGCAGACCCAAAAGCAGCTCGATATTGCTTTCCTGGGTGTAAGGGTTATCATCTTCCCATTCCAACGGGCGTTCAGTCAATCCAAAGGCTGGCCGGTCGTAAGCGATCACCAGGCCGATATTCGCCAGGGGTTCGATCACCTCCCGCCACGAGAAAGTGCTGGCGCCAAAGCCGTGTAAGAGGATGAAAGCCGGACTGCCGGACCCTTCCTGTTTGTAGTGGACGGAAAGGCCGTTAATTTCGATGAAGCGGCTGTTTTCATCTGCAAGGCTTTCGGGCGGCTGTGTGCCTTCCAATGAGGTGACAGGCATCAGGAACGGCCCAATCAAAACCAGCAAGAGCAAGCCTCCAAGTATGCCCAGGGTGATTTTCCAGCTTTTTTTCATGTGATGCCTATTCTTCCGCTAGTCTGGTTAAAAAAGAAACGGTTGCTGCGACAATCCGGGATTGCTGGTCTGTCTTTGTGATATCCAATTTACCATCGCCGCGCTGCTGTCCATACCATCCAAACCCTGCATGGTTGCCACCGTGAATTTCTACAAACTCGGCATCAACTGGCAAGCGCGATCTGGCCGATAGGACTTCATCCGGGGTGGCCAGACCGTCATTCGTGGCGTAGATTGACATCACTTCCAGATCGAATGAGGAGAGATTGGTGTTCTCTGCCGGATAAGCGGCCCAGAAAACCAGGCCTTTCACCATTCCCGGGTTGTTGTTGACAAACTCAGCTGCCATGGCGCCGCCGAGGGAATGTCCGCCCACCGCCCAGTGTTCAATTTCAGGATTAGCCTCAACGACACGAGAGGCGCGGCCAATGCCAAGAAAGGCCAAATTCAACGGCATTGGGACGATGACCACTCGAAATCCTTCGGCGGCAATCGATCTTGCGTGAGGGGCATAGGCGCGGGGGTCCACACGCGCACCGGGATAAAAGATCAGGCCGGTTGCATTGGTT
>JBMCLF010000017.1:0-13329 GCA_048615215.1 Candidatus Brevefilum sp. | reverse complement strand
GATTGAGCTGGCAAACTCAGCGCCATACACGACCTACAAAAAAACGCCTGTGCAGAAAATGTAGGTCTGTAGGTCAGGTATGTCGGCAAAGCCGACTACCTGACGCAAAGGATCTGTATTGTCATGTAAGCGCTTATGTTTTGATTAATGATTATTGACACGTGTATATAAACAGAATTTCTCTGCGATTGAGCTGGCAAACCCAGCGCCATACATGACCTACAAAAAAACGCCTGTGCAGAGAGACTCGTACAGGCGTTGCAATAAGTGAAGTTGTTCTGATGATTAATTCAACATATTCTCAATTTTGGGTTCAAGCATTGCTAAGCCGGCCTTGCCAGCGGCGCGGCACTTGAGATTGCCTTCCCGATCGAACAGGAAATAAGCAGGCCAGAGTTCATTGTCAAAAGCCTTTTTAGCTTTGTGCATATTGTCCACGCCGCAAGGTTCTTCAATCCCGAATTTTTCGCAGGCGGATTCCACTTTTTTCACGTCCGTATCAGTTTTCATGCGCGGACAATGGATTGAGACCATTTTTAAGCCTTTAGGGACGTATTCTTCCCGCCATTCTTCCAGTTTGGGCATGTTGTCGTGGCAGATATGACAGCTCATCGCCCAGAAATAAACCAGCAGCGGCTGGCCTTCAGCCTCTTTCAATTCTGGCTGTCCATTGATCCATTCAGTCACCCCGTCAAGCGAGGGTAAAGGAGTGTGTAATCGCATTGGCATTGGTGATTTCCTCCTAAAGTGTATCTTCGCCGGGTTCCCAGTTAGCCCCGCACAAGCCGCCTGCCTGCAGTGCTTCCAGCACGCGCAGGGTTTCATCCACGCTGCGTCCGACGTCCATGTTGTGAATCACAGAATACTGCAGTATCCCATCCGGGTCGATGATGAACAATCCGCGTAAGGCGGCGCCTTCTTCTTCCACCAGCACACCATAGGCTTCTGAAACTTCGTGAGTGTTGTCTGAGGCGAGCAGGTACTTTGTGCCCTGGATGCCATTTTCTTCTTCTGGGGTATTCAGCCAGGCTTTGTGAGAATAAACCGAATCTGTTGATACGCCGAGAATGTCGGTGTTCAATTCCTGGAATTCCTCATAGCGCTCTGAAAGCGCCAAAATTTCAGTTGGGCAGACAAAGCTGAAGTCATACGGATAAAAGAACAGGATCAGCCACTTCCCCTTGTAGTCCTCCAGGGAGACAGACTTTTTTAGTGGATCAGGATCTTTGGTACTCGACATCTCGAAATAAGGTGCCGGCTCACCAACTTTTGCGTATTCAAATAGTTCCATTGTGTTCCTCCATTTAATTTATTTGATGTTAATTTTTCAAACCTGTGAATTTTACCACAAATTTTACCTTAATTAGCCGGTTCAATGGATTGTACAGTGTTAAATTGATTTACTTTCAGGACCCAGGAGCTTTCAGGTTCTGCCTGGAGGAAAAGTTCGCTGTTGGAGGTTTCATAAGTGTATTGTGTGCCATCTGCTTGAAAAATGATGGTGTAATCTTCATCGCGCTCTCCCAGTTGCTGCTGGGTGGTTAAAGATGGGGAGGGCCAATAGGGGTCCAGGTCCTGGCCGGATGCTGTGGCCGTATCTATCACCACCCACGCCATGGTCTCATATTCGCAATAGTCATCATAGACTTCATAGGTGCAATCCTGGACAACTTCTCCCACACCGGTGCCGGTATCCTCCACATATGGCGTTCCGCACACTTCAGTGGCATTTGGTTGGAACTCATCAGAGGTTGTGCGATATTCCTCCTCGCAGGAAAGAACTTCGGCATCTTCGGGGACTTCGTCCCACCAGGCCTGTTCTGTGACCGTTTGATAAGCTTCAATAGCGATACTGCGTTCCCAGGCGACATCCGTCACTGTACCGGTGATGTCATCGGTTTTGAGAATCAGAAACATTAAAACCACAAATGCTGCAAGGCAGGCAATCCCGCCAATTATTGCGAAAATTACAAACGAACGACTGCGTTTTTTCTCAGGTGTGGGGGCATGTACTGGCGGAGGCTGTTCTTCTACTGAAACGTTTTCCACCCGGATACCCGCTTTGCGCAATTTCCCGCCCATGCTGAGGTCGCCGCCGCAATGACTGCATAATTCTGCTGTCCCCGGATTGCGTGTGCCGCAATACGGGCAGTGGATGTCGGGTCCCGCTTTGGCCATTCGGATCAGGGCTTCGTCCTTAATAAAGTTAAATTCCTCCTCATCGACAGTCATAAAATCAACGTCTTCTGGTTGTGGTGCTCCGCAGCTTGTGCAGGACTTGATGGGGCCGGGATTTTGAGTTTCGCAAAAAGGGCATTTCCAGATTAGAGGGACAAAGCCAAGTGTTTTTCGAGCCATATTTCCTCCGCATACTTGATGGGTTAGGTAGCCTTATTTAACTAATTATAGATAAAGCAGGGCATTATTGCTACATTATTAATCCATTTTTTGCTTTTGGGGGTCATTTTCCTCAGTCATTAAAACCAAAACTACATTGTCATAATTAAAAACGATGATTTTTTATTGATCCAGGTTTTCTTTACTGTAGATAATGTCCATATCTGGTTTTTCGGTGCAATAATAATGCACCCAAATGTAAGCATGCTGAAATAGAGCAATACTTAATGCTGCCTGTGATTGGTGAACCAATGCAATGCTCCACAACAAGAAGAAAGCAAAGGCGTACATTGCGTTCTGACTGAATTTAAATGCGCCTTTTTTAACCAATGGCATCTTTCTGAAGCGTATGCGGAAATGATCTCCGACCATGGCCCTTACCAATCCAAAATAGCGAAACACTGACCAGATCGTGTAAAGCGCTGGCAATATTAACAATACACCCAGTGATAAAGATAAGAACCCGGGCAGTGCCAGCGTGGATTGAGTTGCTCTGGCAAGCCCTGCCAGAAGAACAGGACGAGCAATGACGAAAGGCAGAAAAATCACGCCCCACACGATCAAGTCAGCACGGCCAAACAGTTTGGAAAGGGTCGCCCAGCCCATCTGCAGCCTGAATACAATCCAGACGATGACCTGGTGGCAAATCGGCACAACCATTGACAACCAGAACCAGGTTGTGTCCTTGATGCCGAGAAAGCTTCCCTGAGACAATGCAGGCGCGGCAAAGGCCCACGTGATTGGCACTAAAATCAGCAAGGCTACGACATGCCAGATTTGACGGTAAAAGAAATAAGGCAGACTTCTGGCCTCACGAAACCACAATTGTTCATCGAGCTTGGTCATATTTTGGTAAACCTTTGAAAAGTTATTTTGTGAATTGTTGATTATTTATTTGATTTTCAGGGGGTTATTGTGGTTTGATCTGGCCAGTGTTATTGATAGTGGGTTGAAAAGTCTTCGGTTTGTCTATGGATAAAGTATCCAATGCACCAAAGATAAACATTTGCTGGAAAAATGCTACCATCTCTTCAATTGAATACGGCTGTTCTTCCTCAAGCCACCAGGTGACCAGTTCCATCAGCATGCCTGAGAAGTAAATTGCGAAGATATCCGCCGGGACTTTGATTTCCAGACTTTTTAACTTTTTCAATCGCTTAACGGTTTCATCCCGGATGATATTGGAAAAACGACGGGTTGCCCTCGGTCCTCCCTCGCCGCGCAACATAACTTTATAAAGATCGGCGTTGTCACGAGCGTGGACAAAAATCTGATAGAGAATACGATCATCAAGGTGGTACCGAAGTTTCTTGAAGTCGTTCTCTGGATTATCGATTGATGCCAGAAGGGAGCTATGCTTTTCGAGAAAATCTTCACAGATCGTATCGATGGCATGCATCAATAGCTCTTCTTTGTCTTTGAAATGTAGGTAAAAAGTAGTGCGACCCAGGTCTGCATGGTCGGTGATTTCTTCAATCGTTACGGAATCGTAACTCTGTTCCAAAATGAGCTGGATCAGTGCATCTTGCAGGGCGCGTCTTGTACGCCGGACACGGCGGTCTGTGGTCTTATCAGTCATAAAACCTCATTTATGAACAATAGTCAAATAATGAACAAGCACCTTAATTTGACACTTGACTTACCTGTCAGTACCATTAAAATAATATACAAAATGTGCAATAATGAACATGGTATTCATTATACACACAACAAATATTATTTTCAACAATATCAAAGGCCGAACAATATCGGTATGAATTCTTCTGATTTCCATGGTGACCAATTGGTGAAAATTCACAAGGTTGGTTTTCTTGAAAGACCTACCCGAAATTTGTCTGAGACCATAACGGAATTGAATACCTGATTGCAAAGGTCAAATTAACTCAAGAACCCCCATGCGTTGGGGAGTTTGCCTTCAGTTTACATCAAAATTATGGCATTCATAGCAGCACATTTTATTAATTGTATTGGTTTTATTATGCCTGATTGACCTTTCACAAAGCCTGGAAAAAGTGGATGTGATTGGATAGTATGTTATTTACATGAAAAATGAGAGTTTATGGAGGAAGCACGTGGCAGAAAAAGTAAATAAAGCGAAAAAGAAACACACGGGATGGTGGATTTTATTGGGTGTTGTAGTTGTGGCAGGTGCTATTATCGGTTGGCAGGTTCTGTCAAATCGCAGGAACACCCGTGAAACACTGGCAAACATTGAAACTGAACCTTACCAACGTATGAGTCTGGAAGCCAATATTTTTGGCACAGGAACGGTAGAACCCATCCAAACCGCAATCCTGACGTGGCCTGTCAGCGGAAAGGTCGGTGAAGTACTCGTCCAGGTTGGTGATCGAGTGGAGGTCGATCAGCTATTGATGTCACTCGATCCCGAATCAGTGTCTGCGGATATCACACAGGCGGAAATTGACGTTATCAACGCCCAGAACAATCTCGACGACCTTTACGATAATTGGGAGTCCGAACTGGCTCAGGCCAAACTGGATTTGATCAACGCAGAAGAAGACCTTGAAGATATGGAAAACGAACGTGCTGTGATGAATTACCAACG
This sequence comes from Candidatus Brevefilum sp., assembly GCA_048615215.1. Classification (GTDB taxonomy): domain Bacteria; phylum Chloroflexota; class Anaerolineae; order Anaerolineales; family Anaerolineaceae; genus Brevifilum. Next base: position 8,366 of record JBMCLF010000017.1, on the reverse strand, counting down.
CTGTACGGATGAGCGAATTGAGGAACTGGAAGATGATCTTGAAATGGCCGAAAAACTCTATGACTTTCGACAGTCCACTGAGAACTTGCGGGCGGTTAACACCGCCCAGGCTAACCTGGATTACTGCCGGGCCGATTACACCGAACGGGAGATTGCAGAAGCGGAACTAGAAGTCAGTTTGGCGGAACAACGCGTGGTTGATCTGGAGGAAAAAGTAACATTGCTCTCTGACGGACCGGACCCAGATCAGGTGACGATTATTGAAACTCAGCTGGCAATGGCACAGTCACGGTTGGATAGCCCATTGATTGAATCGCCCTTTGCCGGGATGGTGACCGTGTTGAATGTGCAGCCTGGAGATATCATCCAGGCGGGAGAACAGGCCCTCCAGATTGATGATCTTTCTGAAATGTATCTGGATGTGCAGATTTCAGAGGTTGACATTCCCTTGGTTCAAGTGGGGCAAACAACGGGCCTGGTTTTTGATGCCTATTTTGAAACCGACTTTAGCGGTGAGGTGACCCAGATTGCGCCGGTGGGGCAGAATGTGCAGGGTGTGGTGGAATACACTGTTCGCATTAATCTTCTGGATGGTGATGAGCGCATCAAACCAGGAATGACGGCTGCGGTCGATATTGTTGTGGACCGCAAGGAAGATGTGTTTGTGGTTCCGAATGATGCAATTGTCAGTATTGATGGACAGGAATATGTCTTTGTCAGGCGGAATGGTGACTTTGAATCTGTTGAAGTAACATTGGGAAGTTACTCCGATTTTTACAGTGAAGTGCTTGAGGCAGATATTGAACCCGGTGAAGCCATTGTGTTGAACCCGCCAAGTGAAGTTACAGGCGAAACGCCCTTTGGCGGTCCTCCGAATGGCGGTTTTGGCGGATTTGGAAATTAGAGGGATAATGACCAAATCAGATGAAGTAATTCGTGTTGAGAACCTGACTAAGGTTTATCAGATGGGTGAAATCGAGGTGCATGCTTTAAGCGGGGTCAGTTTTTCTGTGCGTAAAGGTGAAGTGCTGGCGATCATGGGACCTTCTGGCTCTGGTAAATCGACATTGATGAACATGATTGGCTGCCTTGATACCCCAACATCGGGCGATTATTTTCTGGAAGGTGAACTGGTTTCGACATTGGACGACGACCAGCTGGCGCTTGTCCGTAACCGGAAGATTGGTTTTGTCTTTCAGACTTTTAACCTCTTACCCCGTGCAACAGCCCTGGCTAATGTGGAACTGCCCCTGCGTTATTCCGGCAAAAACGGGAATCCCCGCCAGCTGGCGCAGAAAGCTCTGGAGGCGGTAGGATTGGGTGAACGGATCAATCACCGGCCAAATGAGCTTTCGGGCGGACAGCAGCAGCGTGTGGCTATCGCACGAGCGCTGGTGAACGAACCGGCAATCATCCTGGCAGATGAACCCACCGGCAACCTGGATACCAAGTCTGGTGATGAGATCATGCAATTATTGTTGGACTTAAACAAACAAGAAGGGGCAACCTTACTGATTGTCACGCATGACCCTGAAGCGGCCACTGTGGCTGAACGCATCATCCATATCCGGGACGGCGAGATCGATGATGAGGAGGTGCGTGGATGAACTTCCTGTTGAATATTAAAGAAGCTTTACAGAGCCTGGCCGCAAATAAGATGCGCTCGCTTCTCACCATTCTGGGGATTGTGATTGGCGTGGCATCGGTGATCGCTTTGCTTTCTGTCGGACAGGGGGCCGGAGCTTCCATCACCGGGGAGATCGAGTCCATTGGTACCAATGTGATTTATATTCTCGACGGGAATGATTCCGAAGATGTGACCAACCCCAAAGATTTGACTTTGCGCGATGCGAACGCATTAAATGCATCAGCGAACAGAAGTGAAATTGCTTATGTGGCCCCGGTTATCTCCCGAAGCGTTGAGGTCTCCTACACCGACAGCAGCCGGGATGCCAATATTTTGGGAAGCACACCCGATTATCAATTTGTTCAGAATATTACGATGGCTGAAGGTGAATTCATCAACCAAAGCCAGGTTGAAGGACGCAGTGCTGTGGTGGTGCTGGGGCCGGAGATTGCCGATAGTCTGCTTGGACGTCATTCCGGTATCGTGGGGAATACCTTGAGAATCGCCGGCTACCCTTACCGAATCATAGGCGTGACGGAAGCTAAAGGCGGCAGCGCTTTTAATAATCCCGATACAAACATATATATCCCGATCTCAACAGCCCAGGCCCGGCTTCCACGCGGTGGAACACCGGATCGCGTTGGCCTGATTCTGGTCTCTGTGGAGACGGCAGAAGTAGCTGACCAGGCCATTCAACAGATTCGAACAATCCTGCGCCGCACCCATCGCATCCCACCGCGCAGCCCGGATGATTTCACGGTATTGAACCAGCAGGATTTCCTGAGCGTCGCTGCTTCAATCACCAATGTGCTGACGATCTTCCTGGGCGGGATTGGGGCGATTTCTTTGCTGGTGGGCGGGATCGGAATTATGAATATCATGCTGGTGTCTGTGACCGAACGCACCCGTGAGATTGGCCTGCGCAAGGCGCTGGGCGCCCGCAAAAAGGATATTTTGCTCCAATTTCTGACGGAGTCCGTCCTCCTCAGCATGATCGGCGGCTCGATCGGGATCGGCTTTGGATGGGTAATTTCATTGGTTGTGAGTCAGATCGCAATACGCTCGGGTACACTCCTGGATATTTCTGTGACCCTGAACTCAGTGCTGCTGGCTACGCTCTTTTCTGCTGCAGTGGGTATTTTCTTTGGTTACTATCCGGCAAATCGTGCTGCATCCCTTGAGCCTGTGGAAGCATTGCGCTACGAATGAGATCATTTAATTGATGTGATACTTGGCCAAATTAATAATCTTCGGCTGGCATCATAGAATAAATACACGAAAAAGACGAATTAATGGTTATCCGTAGGGCTATCGTAGGGTAATCGTCATGTAAGGGAGAGGCGGATTTGCTATAATGTAATCAGCTAAGACACTTTTCTTCTCCTTCTGATGAGCGCCAGGGTCGGCGTCCCTGGCGCTCAACATTTTAACAGTGTGAATAGTGATTAGGGATTAGGCAATCAGGAAATTGGGGAGTAGGAAAGAACTTTTTGGTTCAAGCTTTAGTTTTGAAGTTGTATTTGTTCGTAATCAGAATAGTTTCCCAGGTGCTCGCTCGTACCGTTTCCGTGCAGTTCAATGATACGATTTGCAATACGGTCCAGAAAGTAGCGGTCGTGCGAGACGGCCAGTATTGTTCCGGTGAAATCCAGCAATGCATCTTCCAACACCTCGCAGGAGGGGATATCAAGGTGATTGGTAGGTTCATCCAGCAGCAGGAAATTAGCATCTGAGAGCGTGATCTGAGCGATCTGCAAACGGGCGCGCTCTCCGCCTGAAAGATTGCCGACCTTTGTATCCCGTTGATTGTAATCAAAGCGATATTTCTTAAGGAAAGCCACCCCGCGCTCTTGAGAGAAATTGCCGGCTTTGCAAATGGTTTCTAGCAGACTCTTTTGAGGGTTGAGGGTATCAAACTCCTGTGCATAATAGCCGGGCTGGATGCTGGGGCCGATGTAAATGCTTCCTGAGTCTGGCTCAAGCTGGCCCAGGATCAGGCGGATGAGGAGGGATTTGCCCGCGCCGTTGGGACCGATCATTCCCACCCGGTCTCCGTTTCGCAATTGAAGGTGAATGTCCTGGAGGATATTTGTTTGTTGCTTGGATTCAGATGTTTGAAAGCCTTTCGACAAGTCTGTGATTTCCAGCACTTTTTCGCTGCCCCGCCAACCTGCCAGGTTGATCTCGATTGGCTTATCGTTAAGGTTGGGCCTTTCAATTTTATCCAAGCGGTCAATTCGTTTGAGGATGTTTTTCCCGTGATTTGAGAATTTTGCGTTGTCATAGACCTGACCCCACAATAACAAGCGTTTAGCCGCTTGTTCCAGACGGGTGATCTCTTTTCGCTGTGCCTGGTACGTCGCTGCCTGGTGTTCAAGCCGGATTTGTTTCTCAAACATATATTCGGAATAATTGCCGTGAAATTGTATGATTTTACCGGCTTCAACCTCCAGAATCTCGTCCGCTACCATATCCAGAAAATAACGGTCGTGAGAGACGATCACCACTGCGCCGGAAAACCCCTCGATTAATGTGCCCAAGCGTGCTTTTCCTTCCAAATCGAGGTGATTATCGGGTTCGTCCAGGAGGAGGATATTTGGACGGCTGACAATGATGCGCGCCAGGCCGAGGAGTTTCTTCTGACCACCGCTTAGGTGCCTGACGGAAAGGTTCAATTCCTCTTCAGAGAAGCCGATCGATTTAAGTAAGGACTTGATCTCTCCCGCCAGGCCGGGTCCACCCAGACCGTTATACGCTTCAAGGAGGTTTTCCTGTTGGTGGAGGAGTCCTTCAAGGCGTTTAGGCTTTTTGTAATAACCGGGGTCTGAGAATTTTTCTTCCAGCACCTCAAGCTCTGCTTCAAGAGCCAGTACTCGCTGCGCCCCCTGGCGGACCGCTTCGAAGGCAGTCAGATCAGGCGCCAGATCGACTTCCTGTGCCATGTAAGCAATTTGCAAAGCTTTATCTCGGATGATTGTGCCTGAATCGGGTTTAAGATCGTTCAGGATCAACTTCAGCAGAGTGGTTTTCCCGCTTCCATTGGCCCCGATCACGCCGTAGCAGCCCGCCTGGATTTCACAAGAAGCATTCTGGAAAATGAGACAGGAGGGAAATGAGAAGGAGACTTTGTCGAGGCGGAGTTGGATCATGGATAATGCGGGTATTGGGTACTGGTTATTTGGAATTAGGATTTGGCTTTGATATTGTCAAATTATCTCGACAATATTATCATGTTTTATTTGTTAGTCATTGCTTTAAATCTGTTTTGGGAAATAATTCGGCTTTTAATATCCTGATACCTGATTTCTAGTACCAATTTCCTAGTACCTGATCAAATCTCCTGCCCCTTCCCAAACTTCATCAAACATCTCCTTTGTCAGCCGCCCGGTGGAGGTGTTTTGCTGGCTGGGGTGATAGGAAGCAAGCAGCCAGGGAAGGTCTTCGCCCAGTTCGTAGAATTCATTGTGGCCGAAGTGCATTTTGGACAGGCTAGTCCCCTGCATTCTGTACATTCGACGAATGACATCAAAGGCAATCTGGCCCAATGCGACGAACCCTTGCAGGTTCTCAAGCAGATCAATCTCCGCTTCCATCCAGGGCAGGCAGTTCTTGATTTCCGCCACAAGCGGGCGGTTCTTGGGCGGGACGCAGCGACAGATGGCAGTGATAAAGACATCTTTAAGTTTCAATCCATCCCCCAGGTGGTCGGCGGCTGGCTGGTTGGCGAACCCGGCCCGGTGCAGCGCGGGGAACAGGAAATCGCCGCTGGCGTCTCCCGTGAACATGCGTCCGGTGCGGTTGGAGCCGTGCGCACCCGGCGCCAACCCGACGATCAGGATCTTGGCCTTAGGGTCGCCAAACCCGGGCACAGGCTTACCCCAATAAGTTTCGTTCTGGTAGGCTTTGCGCTTGGTTTGGGCGACTTCCTCCCGCCAGGCGACAAGGCGTGGGCACCTTCGGCAGGCGATCAGCTGTGCTTCGATGGTTGTTAATGAATCAAACATAAGCATATTCTACTGGTATTTCTAACAAAAATCCCGTGAGGAGGAAGAATGTAAACGCCCCACGGGATATTATTCTTTGGATTGATTGGTGTTCTATCGCTTTAAGGCTTCCCAGCCGGCGTATTTGGCGGTGCTGCCCAGTTCCTTTTCAATGCGCAGGAGCTGATTGTATTTCGCCACACGATCCGAGCGTGCGGGGGCGCCTGTTTTGATCTGTCCGGTGTTCATGGCAACAGCCAGGTCAGCGATGGTGGCGTCCTCTGTTTCACCGGAACGGTGGGAGGCCACGGCCGTCCAACCATGCTGCTGGCACATGGTAACTGCTTCCAGTGTTTCGGTCAGAGAGCCGATTTGGTTAACCTTCACCAGCAAGGAGTTGCAGGCTTTTTCAGCAATCGCGCGGCTCACACGGCGCGGATTGGTCACCAGGAGGTCATCGCCCACAATTTGGATTCTGTCACCGACCTGTTCGGTGAACATTTTCCAACCATCCCAGTCGTCCTGGGCCAGGCCATCTTCAATTGAGACAATCGGGTACTTGTTGACCCAATCGACCCAGAAAGCGACCATTTCCTGGCTGCTGAGCTTCTTGCCTTCAGTGCGCAGGTTGTAAACACCCTCTTCTTCCTCATAAAACTCGGAAGCCGCCGGGTCAAGAGCAATGGCGACATCCTCGCCTGCTTTATAACCAGCTTTTTCAACCGCCTCAAGGATGATTTCAACGGCTTCTTCGTTGGTCTTGAGTGCTGGTGCATAACCGCCCTCATCGCCCACTAATGTGGCATAGCCCTTTTCCTTGAGGACTTTCTTCAGGGTGTGATAGATCTCTGTGCCCCAGCGCAAGCCTTCCGAGAAGGAGGGAGCGCCTAAGGGCATTACCATAAACTCCTGTGCGTCGGTGGTCTGCCAGCCGGTGTGTGCGCCGCCGTTGAGGATGTTCATCATTGGGACGGGAAGCTCATGGGCATATATCCCGCCCAGATAGCGGTACAGCGGCAGTGCTACAGCATTGGCAGCCGCTTTGGCAACAGCCAGGCTGGTCCCCAGGATGGCATTCGCACCGAGCTCACTTTTGTTCGGTGTGCCGTCCAGGCCGTCCATTGCCATGTCGATTTCCATTTGTTGGGTGGCATCTGCACCGATCAGGGCTTCTGCAATGCGTGTGTTGACATTTTCTACAGCTTTAGTAACGCCCTTGCCGCTGTAGCGGTCTTCGTCGCCATCCCGCAGTTCCAATGCTTCATGCACGCCGGTGGAGGCGCCGGAGGGCACTGCTGCTCGCCCCCAGCTGCCGTCGCCGAGAATGACTTCCACTTCCACTGTGGGGTTACCCCGGGAATCCAAAATTTCAAGTGCACTTACTGAAATAATTGTCGTATCCATGGTTTTTGTTGATATTCCTTTCTTTTCTTGGTCAGTGATTAATTACAAAATTTTATTTACTTGTTCCCGGATTGCTCTTTGACGGCCTTGATGAATGCAGAGAAGAGCGGGTGAGGCCGATTGGGCCGGGAGAGAAATTCCGGATGGAATTGCGTGCCGAGCATGAAGGGATGGTCTTTGATCTCCGCGATTTCCACAAGGCGGTTGTCCGGCGAAACCCCTGAACAAATCATGCCTGCCTCTTCCAGTGCGGGTCGGTAATCGTTGTTCAGTTCGAAACGATGCCGATGACGCTCCTCTACTTTTTCTGTCTGATAAGCCGCCCTGGCCCCGGTCCCTTTTCGCAACAGGCAGGGATACAGGCCCAGACGCATTGTTCCACCTTTTTCGGTGACATCGTTCTGTTCAGGCATCAGGTCGATGATCGGCGCCGGCGTTGAACGGTCGAACTCGGAGGAGTGCGCTCTGGGAAGATCGAGGACCTTACGGGCGAATTCAATTACCATCACCTGCATCCCCAAGCATAATCCCAGGAAAGGTACGCGTGATGTGCGCGCATAGGTTGCTGCTTTAATTTTACCTTCGATTCCACGGCTCCCAAATCCGCCCGGCACCACAATGCCGTCTGCATCTTTCAATAACTGTGCTACGGTTTCATTTTCTAAATCGGCGGAATGAATCCATTGGAGGTGCAGCTCCACGCCATTGGCAATTGCCGCATGCTTGAGGGCTTCGCGTACACTGATGTAAGCATCGTGGAGTTCTACATATTTACCAACCAGGGCGATGTTTACACCAGGCTTTGGCTGCTTTATCTCAGCGATGATCTGCTGCCATTCTGCCCAATTGGGCTGCACGCGCGCTTCGAGATCGAGCCGGTCAAGGAGCAATTCTGCGATAGGGGTCTTTTCCAACAGCAGCGGGATCTCGTAAAGGATATCAGCGGTTTCCATTGGGATCACCGCACGTGATTCCACATCGCAGAACAGAGCAATTTTCTCTTGAATTTCTTCATCAATGGGATAATCCGAGCGGGTTACGATCACATCTGGCAGGATGCCGATTGATCGCAGTTCTCTGACGGAGTGCTGGGTGGGTTTGGTTTTTAGTTCCCCGGTGGCGCCGATATGGGGCAGCCAGGTAAGGTGGACATAAGCCGTATTCTCGCGTCCGAGGTCGAAGCGCATTTGGCGGAGGGCCTCGAGGAAGGGGAGGCTTTCGATATCGCCAACAGTCCCGCCCACTTCTACCAGGACGATCTCAGCACCGGTAGTTTTGCCTACCAGGCGAACCCGGCGTTTAATTTCATTGGTGATGTGAGGAATCACTTGAACAGTTGCACCTAGATAATC
>JBMCLF010000016.1:0-14654 GCA_048615215.1 Candidatus Brevefilum sp. | reverse complement strand
GTACCGAGGGTGATTTATTCAACTGCTGGCCAATCTCACCCGATTCCGGGCCCTCTGGACTCTTTCTCATTGGATAAAAAAGTCCGTTTTGTGGGAGACAAAGTGGCCATGGTCGCGGCGGAAACAGCACAAATTGCGGATCAGGCGTTGAAGCTGATCAAAGTGGAGTACGAAATCCTGCCGCCGATTATTGATCCAACCAAGGCCATGGATGAAGGCGCGCCGATCATTCATGATGAACCGGAATATGTCAATTTTGACGAATCAGATCCTTCTCGCAATGTTGCTGCAGAGATTCGGATTGATATTGGTGATATCGAGAAGGGGTTTGCTGAAGCGGATCAAATTTTTGAGGCAGAATATGAAGTGCCCAAAGTGCAGCAGGCGCACATTGAGCCGCATGTGGTGCTCACGTATTGGGATGAGGATGACCGGCTGGTGATCCGCACGAGCACCCAGGTTCCCTTCCATGTTCGCCGGCAGATCGCACCGGTTTTGGGTCTGCCTATCAAACGCATTCGGGTGATTAAACCCCGCATTGGGGGTGGTTTTGGCGGCAAGCAGGAAGTTCTGATCGAGGATGTGGCCGCGCACCTGACCATCGCTACCGGCCGCCCGGTGATTTACGAAATGACCCGGGAGGAGGAATTCACTGCTGCACGAACACGCCATCCTATGCGTATTCGAATGAAAACTGGTGTGAAAAATGATGGCACAATCACAGCCAATGAAATGTACTGCCTGAGCGATACCGGCGCATATGGGTGCCATGCCCTGACTGTGGCCGGCAATACGGGGCACAAGTCCATGGCGCTTTATGTCGGCGACGGCCCCTATCGCAAGAGCCCCAACATCCGATTTTATTCGGATGTAGTTTACACAAACACCGTCCCCTCAGGCGCTTACCGTGGCTATGGCGTGCCGCAGGGATTCTGGCCTGTCGAACGGCATATGGAAACGATTGCCCGGAAATTGGAGCTGGACCCCATTGAATTCCGTTTGAAGAATGCACTTCGAGAGGGTGAGATCCATCCTTTCAGCAAGGTATGGAGCGAGGGACGGGAACCTAAACCGGAAACGATGTACACCGTCGGCCTGGAAGAATGCGTTCAGCAGGGCCGCATGTTGATTGATTGGGATCACAAATTCAATAATTCGGATTGGCACACTGTACCTGGAAAGAAACACCTTCGCAAAGGTATTGGCCTGGCCATGGTGATGCAGGGTACTGCCATCCCGTATTTGGATATGGGCGGTGCCAGCATAAAGATGAACGATGACGGCTCGTTTAATTTGCTGGTTGGGGCGACCGACCTAGGGACGGGTTCCGATACCGTGCTGGCCCAAATGGCCGCAGAAACCCTCGGTGTGCCCCTTGGTGATATTCTAGTTTACTCTTCAGATACAGACTTTACCCCCTTTGATAAGGGCGCCTATGCATCCAGTACGACTTACATTTCAGGTGCGGCTACAGTCAAAGCGGCGGAAAAAGTTGCCCAGCGTATCCGAGAAAGGGCGGCCAAGATGTTCACCGAGGAAGGCCTTGCGGTGAACCCCGGTGAAGTTTTACTCGAGGACCGTAAAGCCATTGCTCCAAACGGAGATTCGTTCACGTTGGAAGAGATCGCGTTGAATGCCCTGCATGAGGTAGATCAGGAACAGATAATGGGCGTGGCTTCGCATATGTCCCCGGTGGCACCACCGCCCTTTGCGGCACAGTTTGCTGAGGTTACCGTGGACATAGAATCTGGCATGGTGACTGTTGATAAGCTGGTTATGGCGGTTGACTCGGGCGTGATCATCAACCCGGTGACCGCATCCGGTCAGATTGAAGGCGGCATGGCGCAATCTTTAGGTTACGCTGTAAGCGAAGAGATGATTTACGATGAAAATGGACAACTTCGTGAGAAAGATTTTGAAGATTATCACATCTTCCGGGCAGATGAAATGCCGGAGATGACGACGATTTTTGTGGAAACTTACGAACCATCACATCCCTTTGGGGCCAAGGCCGTCGCAGAAATCCCGCTGGACGGTGTTGCGCCGGCAGTGGGCAATGCCATCATGGATGCCTGCGGCGTCTCGCTTACATCGATCCCCGCGTTGCCGGAGAAGATTTGGAGAGATCTGAAAGGTGTTACCAGCAAAACGGAGGGTTAAGATTTGAGCGCAGCAAATAAGGACCAGGGGAGGAATATGCGGATTGACAATCGGGTTTATGTGATAGGACATGTCAATCCTGATACAGACGCGATAGCGTCTGCTATGGGTTATGCCTGGTTGCTGCAGGAACGCGACGGCATCAATGCTATCGCGGCGCGGTCTGGTGCGATAAACCGCCAGACGGCCTGGGTTTTGCGTACCCTGGACATGGAACCACCGATGCTCTTCAATGATGCGTCACCACGGTTTGAATCCGTTATGCGCCGATTGGATACGGTCACCCCCGAACAACCTTTAAGCCAGGGTTGGGCGATTCTCAGCCGTACGGGCGGGATTGCGCCGGTGGTTAATGCCGATGGAACACCCTTCGGCTTGATTTCTGGAAAATCCATGTTCAATTTCTTAAGCCGCCTCATGGGACCCCAGCCCCGTTACAAGGACATGACCCTGGCAGAGCTGCTGGAGATCCCCTGCCAGGAAGCTGCGGAGACAGAGGTGGCCCGTTATTCGGCATCAACCCGCATCCGGGATGTGATCAACCGCCTCTTAAGGGACGAGGTGGATGAATTTTGGGTTCTGGATGAAGAGGATCGCTACCTGGGGATTTGCCTTCAGCGGGACTTGCTGGACCCGCCCCGCATGAAGATTATTCTGGTGGATCATAATGAACCCCAGCAGGCCCTTATGTCTTTGAATGAGGCGGAATTGGTCGAGATTCTCGATCACCATCGCCTGGGTAACCCGACCACCCACGAACCGATCCGCTTCACGGTGGATGTGGTTGGAAGCACCAGCACATTGGTCTCAGAACAGATCGAAGATACCGGTTTGAAAGCGCCCCCCGACCTGGCGGCGCTGATGCTGGCCGGATTGCTTTCTGATACGCTGGTGATGTCTTCTCCCACCACTACCGAGAGGGATCATGCGGCTGCTGAGCGGTTGTCGCGCTGGGCCTTCGTCTGGGGAACGCCTTTGGCGGGTGAAACGATCGAAACTTTTGGAGAAAAAGTGTTGTCGGCCGGCACGGGTTTGGCCAGTCGGGATCCGCTGGACGTTGTCACCACCGATATGAAAAAATATGAGACGGAGTCCCTGCGGTTTGCGATCGCTCAGGCGGAAGTCTCAGAATTATATGAACTGAACGAATTTCTGGAACCATTACGGGATGCGCTGCAGGAATTGAAGGAGCGCCGCAGCCTGGATTTCGCCATGCTGATGGTAACAGATGTGGTACAGGGAGACAGCCGTTTGTTGATGGTTGACGCGCCGGTAGTGCTGGATGAATTGCCTTACCGGCCACTGGCTGACGGAACCCGTTTGGCTGAAGGTGTTGTCTCACGTAAAAAGCAGCTCTTACCGGTAGTGCTCAGTTTGTTAGAGGAATAAAATGGACATTTTAGAATCATTGAATCAGGCTGTAGACGCAGGGAACCCAGTAGCGCTGTGTACTGTGGTTAATACACGCGGGGCGGTACCACGCCATGCAGGATCGAAAATGCTTGTCTACCGTGATGGACGAACAGAAGGGACGGTAGGCGGCGGTGAGATCGAAAACCTGGTGATCAAAGAGGCCTTGCAGTCATTGAAGGATGGTAAAACCCGCTTTTTGAATTACGACATGATCGACATTGAAACTGATCCGGGTGTATGTGGTGGAACCGTGTCTCTGTTTGTTGAGCCTTATCTGCGCGAACCCACCGTGGTTGTGATCGGCGCAGGGCATGTAGGACAGGCAGTCATCCACCTGGCAGATTGGCTGGGTTTCAGGGTCGTGGTGAACGATGACCGGGCAGATCTATGCACGCCGGAGGCTGCACCTGGGGGTGACATTTACCTGCCTGTTCCAATGCAGGAGCTTCCTGACAAAATGGAGATTGATTCACAAACTTACCTGGTGCTGGTCACTCGTGGTGTTGATATTGACGCCGCAGGGCTTCCGTTACTCATTGAAACGGAAGCACCGTATATCGGCCTTATTGGCTCAAAGCGGCGTTGGGCTCATACTCGTGAGAAGCTGGTGGAAGCCGGATTGACAGATGAGGAGATCGGAAGGATCAAAACCCCTATCGGGCTTGAGATTAACGCTGAAACACCCAATGAGATCGCAGTTAGCATTATGGCTGAGGTCATTGCCCTGCGGAATGAAGGCAAACGGCATAAACGCAAAATTTAGAGGAGAGCAGAATACAATGAACATGTGGCAGAATTATATCCTGGCAGAATCGGTGGAGCACGCTGTCTCAGCCCTGGCTGAATGGGGTGAGGGCGGTAGGATCATCGCTGGAGGGACTGATTTGATCCTGGAGATTGAGCGCAATGTCCGCCCAAAGGTCAAAACGATCATTGACATTACCAAGATCCCGAGTTTGGAAGAGATCTGGGAGGATGAGAACGGTGTGATCCATATTGGGCCTTTGGTCACGCATCATCATGTGGTGGCTTCGGACTTGATCCGTGAAAAGGCTTTTGTTTTGACCCAGGCCAGCTGGGGGGTTGGTTCACCCCAATTGCGTAACCGGGGCACTGTGGTAGGCAACCTGGTAACTGCTTCTCCTGCAAATGATACGATCAGCCCTCTGATGGCTCTGGATGCCATGCTGGTCTTGCTTTCAAAGCGCGGTGAACGCATTGTGCCTTTGAGTGATTTCTATACCGGGGTGCGTAAAACGGTGATGGAGCCGGATGAGCTGGTGACGGATATTTTCTTTGATGCCCCCGGCCCGGATATTCGTTCTTACTTTACCCGGATAATTTTGCGAAAGACCGTGGCCATTTCAGTGACCAATGCCAGTGTTGTCTTGCGATTGGATGGTGATAAAGTCCGGGACGTATGCATTACGTTGGGTGCGGCAGCACCAACGATCATCCATGCCGAGGCGGCTGAAGATTACCTTGAAGGAAAAGCCCTGACAGAAGAGACAATTGCCGAAGCTGGCCGTTTGGCGGTGGATGCCACCCGGCCCATTTCTGACCTGCGCGGTTCGGCTGAATTCCGCAGGTATATGATCGGCGTCCTCGTCACACGGGGATTGACGGCCATCCGTGATGGCATTGATAAGGATGAGGTGCCGCCAGAACCGGTGATGTTGATGGGCGAAGGCGCAAAGACTGAACCCACTAATGAACCCTGGACAGGCGAAGAAATTCACACCTGGATCAATGGCCAAGAGTATCGATTTAAGACTGGTTTTGATAAGACTTTACTGAATTTGATTCGGGAAGAGGCTGGGCTTGTTGGTACTAAAGAAGGTTGTGCTGAAGGGGAATGTGGCGCCTGCACGGTGTACCTTGATGGAAGGGCGGTTAACAGCTGCCTGGTACCCGCAGCCCGGGCGCATGGGTCCCAAATTGTCACAATTGAGGGGTTAAGTTCGGAAGAGAGAATTCATCCGGTGCAGGAATCCTTTGTGAAGTACGGTGCCATCCAATGCGGATTTTGTACACCTGGATTTGTTATGTCGGCTGCCAAACTGCTTGAAGAGCGAGAAGACCCCACACTGGAAGATATTCAAACAGCAGTCTCAGGCAATTTATGCCGTTGTACGGGTTATTACAAGATAATCGAAGCGATTGAAAAAGCCAGCGAAATGATGCGTTCCACATCTGGGGAACAGGAAAGTTAAGGAGAGAAAAATGGCTTATATAGGACAATCCATACCACGCATAGACGTCAAAGATAAAGCAACCGGTAGAGCGCTCTATCCCGGTGATTACAACCTTCCTGGACAGGTCTATATGAAGATCCTTTTTGCGGGGCGGCCCCATGCAATCGTTAAAGCGATTGACACTACTGAGGCAGAAGCAATGGACGGTGTACTTGCCGTGTTGACCGCCAGGGATGTGCCTGTGAATGAATACGGCTTGATTGATTCGGATCAACCCGTTTTGTGCGGTCCCGGTTCTGAGAAACCTTTCACCGACAGGGTACGTTTTGTGGGTGACCAGGTCGCATTAGTGATCGCCGAAACGGAGAAGATCGCTGCCCAGGCGCGGGATAAAATTAAGGTCACTTATGAAGGCCTGCCGGTTGTGACTTCGATTGAGCAGGCTATGGAAGAGAATGCTACTTTGCTGCATCCCGAACGAGGATCGAACAATTTTTGCCATTACCAGATCCGCAAAGGGAATTTGGATGAAGCCTTTGATGAATGTGATGTGATTGTGGAAAGCGAATATCGGACGCCGGTTCAGGAGCACGCTTTTCTGCAGCCTGAAGCGGGGGTCGCTTATTTAGATTCACAGGATCGGATCACGGTTGTCGTTGCTGGGCAATGGACACATGAAGACCGGGAGCAGATTGCACATGCCCTGAATCTGCCAGACGAAAAAATACGCGTGATTTATCCAGCCATTGGCGGTGCGTTTGGCGGCCGGGAAGATATGTCTATTCAGATCGTCCTGGCACTGGCTGTCATGCGTTTGCACGAACGAGGGATTGACCGCCCGGTTAAGATCATCTGGAGTCGGGAAGAATCGATTGCCGGGCATCATAAGCGCCACGCTTATGCTTTCAAGGCGAAATGGGGAGCAACCAAAGAAGGCAAGATATTGGCCGCGGAAGTAAAGGTAATTGCAGACGGCGGCGCCTATATTTACACCTCAACCAAAGTCCTTGGAAATGCGTTCTTACAATGTACCGGACCCTACAAAATCCCCAATGTGCATGTGGATGCGGATGCCGTTTATACCAATAATATCCCGGGTGGGGCTTTCCGCGGTTTTGGCGGGCCTCAGGGTGCGTTTGCAGCGGAAATGCAGGCTAACAAACTGGCCGAAGCATTGAATATGGACCCCGTGGAACTGCGCATGCGCAACCTGCTGGAGGATGGGGACTTGCTCTCCACTAACTCAGTTATTCCGAAGGGATGCACGATTAAACCGGTGGTTGAAGCCCTGGCGGAACATTCAGGTTGGAAGAAGTCTGATGCGGGTTGGCAGGCACCCCCTCCCCTTGAGGACCTCGATATTATCAAACGTGGTCGGGGCGTTGCGTGCGCTTTCAAGAATGTGGGCTTTTCTTATGGTGCCCCAGAATCCAGCCATGCCGCGGTGGAACTGCATGGGCGAGATGAGATCGAAAAGGCAATTGTTTATCACGCTGGTGCGGATGTCGGTCAGGGTGCTCATTCTGCTTTCAAGCAATTTGCAGCGGAGGCTTTGGACCTGCCGCTCGAGAAAATAGAAATGGTTGTATCAGATACTTCACTTACGGGTGATTCAGGCAGTTCTTCAGCTTCCCGTATGACGTTCATGGCAGGGAATTCGATCAAGGGTGCAGCGGAGCGAGCGTTGGAGAAATGGCGCAATGAAGACCGGCCTGCCAAAGCAGAGTACACTTTCCGGCCACCGCCAACCACGCACATGGATCCGGAAACGGGTGAATGCGACCCGAACTTCACATACGGCTATGTGGCAGAAACAGTTGAGCTGGAGGTCGACACGATGACTGGCGAAGTCACTATTTTGAAGGTGTACTGTGCGAATGATGTCGGAAAGGCGATCAACCCCATGCAGGTTGAAGGGCAGATCGAGGGAGCCGTGGTCCAGGCCGCCGGATACACTTTGACAGAGAATTTCATCCAAATGGACGGTTACGTTGTGACAGATATGCTCTCGAAGTATATGATTCCAACCGTCCAGGATATCCCCATGGAGTTCGAATCGATTATTCTCGAACTTGCTGATCCCTTGGGGCCTTTTGGCGCTCGAGGGATGGCTGAAATGCCATATCTGCCGGTGGCGCCTGCCATCCTGCACGCCATGTACGATGCCACTGGCGTCTGGTTCGATGATTTCCCACTGACGCCTGAGCGTGTCCTGCGCGGGTTAGGAAAGCTATGACACCTCCGTATGTTCTCCTGTGGGGTGGGGGTGACCTGGCCAGCGGTGTGATCCTCCGGCTGCATCGAGTTGGAATCCGCACATTGGTGGTTGAAAAAAATCAGCCGTTGGTCGTCCGCCGAAGTGTGGCCTTTGCAAACGCGGTGTTTGAAAGACAGATGCAGGTTGAGGACATAACAGGAATTTTAATTGAGTCACCGGATGAGATGATCGGGGTTTGGGAGGAAGGAAAAGTCCCCATAATCGTGGACCCGGAACTGACACTTGCTTCTGAGGTCCGCCCGCTGGTGCTTGTGGATGCACGAATGCGCAAGAAACATGTCCAGATTGACCTGGCCATTGCTGAAATGGTGGTTGGCTTGGGCCCGGGATTTGTGGTGGGAGAAAACTGTCATGCCTCAGTTGAGACCAATCGCGGCCATTTTCTGGGGCGGGTCTATTGGCAAGGGGAGCCCGAAGCAGATACCGGCATTCCCGGAAAGGTCGGACCTTATACCCGTGAACGGGTATTGCATGCACCGGAATCAGGCACGGTTCAAACAATCAAGAATATTGGCGACACAGTTGTGAAAGGGGAACCGATCCTGGTTGTAGGGGGCGAGCAGGTTATGGCACCTTTTGATGGCGTGTTGCGAGGCCTGGTCCATGATGGCCTGAAGGTGCGTAGGGGGATGAAAGTTGGCGATGTAGACCCACGGCCCGAAACTTTTCGCTGCTGGACTGTGTCTGAGAAATCGCTGGCAATTGGCGGCGGGGTTCTGGAAGCGGTTTTGACAGACCCCAATCTGCGAGACAAACTCTGGGAAAGCTGAGAGGCCATGCACCTGCCCGAAGCGATTGGTTTGAAGCGGGGAGATGCCTGGGCCTTTGTTGGTGCAGGCGGGAAGACCAGCGCTATGTTTGCACTGGCACATGCTCTTAAACCGCCAGTTGTTCTGACCACCACGACGCACCTTGGTGCCTGGCAGGCAGGACTGGCTGATGAGCATTACATCCTCAATTCTCCCGAGTGGATCAATAGCATTGATTTCCATCACCAAAAAACAATTTTGCTGACGGGCCCTTCTGGCGCCGATAAACGTCTGGCGGGATTAGAAGATGAAATACTGGATGTGATCTTTCAACGCTGTAAAGAACTGGCCTTACCCCTGCTGATTGAAGCAGACGGCGCCGGGCAACGGTACCTGAAAGCACCAGCAGATTATGAACCTGTTATTCCGGAATGGGTGGCGGGTGTTGTGGTCATGGCCGGGTTGGGCGGATTGGGCAAACCCCTCAATCATGAAACCGTGCATCGGCCAGAAAAATTTGCAAGATTGAGCGGTTGCGAAATTGGTGCAACAGTTGAGGCGGTTCACCTTGAGGTTGTTTTGTCATCGAAAAAGGGAGGATTGAAGTCCATCCCAGAAGGCGTAAGGCGAGTTTGCTTTCTCAACCAGGCGGAAGGGGAAGCCTTGCAAGAAGAAGGCAGGCGGCTTGCCCGTGACCTGGATCGCACCTTCGAACGAGTTCTAGTCGGCTCACTTCACCAGCCTGGACAAAATGGACCGATCTTTAGCGTTCATGCCCAAACGGCCGGGGTGATTCTGGCAGCGGGTGAGAGCGACCGTTTGGGACGTCCCAAGCAGCTTTTAGATTGGGAAGGGGTGCCATTTGTACGCCAGGTGGCTCTGAATGCCTTAGCGGCCGGCCTGACGCCGCTGATTGCCGTCACAGGGGCATCACACAAGCAAGTTGAGGATGCGCTGGAAGGATTGAACGTGGACTGTGTTTATAACCCCGATTGGTCTACTGGCCAGTCCACCTCAGTGCAGTCAGGGATTTCTGCGCTGCAGGAGGGCACAGACAGTGCCATGTTTCTGCTCAGCGATCAGCCACAAATTGGACCAAACCTGATCCGTAATTTGCGTGCACGCTATTCCGAAAACCGCCAGCCGATAACAGCCCCGATGGTGAAGGGACAGCGCGGTAACCCGGTGTTGTTTTCGCAGTCCGTCTTTGATGCTTTACGCCAGGTAAGAGGGGATCGCGGCGGGCGTGCAGTGTTTGACCAGTTTGAAGTGGATTGGCTGCCGTGGGATGATGAACGGATTTTGCTGGATGTGGATGAGCCGGGGGATTACGAAAGGTTGCTGGAGGCATTTTCTAAAGATTAGATTTTTGTCAGGCTAATGTGCATTTCTACCCGAATAGGGTTACGGTAATTGTGCCGTCAAAACCTCAATTGCCTTTTGGATAAATGCCGGTTCGGCTGCATCCTGAGGCAGTGAGAAATTCGGCTGGAGTGGAAATTCAACACCGGGAACCCACCATCGACCGCTGGTGACATGTACGCTGGAGCCGTCTGGCAAGTCAAAAATGTATTGAATGGAAGTTTTACCATAGGAGGGCAGGCCGATCAGCGGTGCGCGTTGATGGGTGTTCAGAGCACCTGCAATGATCTCAGCTGCGCTGGCAGTGTTGCCATTGATAAAAATCACCAGGGGAATTTCATCAAAAGGCCCGGGTTCCTCAGTTCTGAAAGTTTCCACATCTTCATCACGGAATTGCTGACGCATTATTTGACCTTCAGTCAGGAACAGCCTTGAGATCTGAACGCCTGTATCCACCAAACCTCCGCCGTTATCACGAAGGTCCAGGATCAGGGCTGAAGCACCCTGGTTCTGTAAGGACTGGATGCCGTTTTTAATTTCTTCTGTTGTGGTCTCCGCGATGCGGATCACCTGAACCAGCCCGATGCGCTCATCTTCGGGTAACAAATTGGTCGCTATGGATGGCAGGTCGATTTTATGGCGTTTGAGTGTGAAGGTGTGTTCCTTTTCATCGCGCTGTATGGTTATTTGCACCTTATCACCCACCGGACCGCGCAGCAGTGAGATCAGGGTTACCTCATCGGTATCGGCGCTGATTGCTTGCTCGCCCACCGCGAGCAGGAGATCGCCATCTTCCAACCCAATTTCAAGAGCTGGTGAATTCGGTAAGGGGTAGAGGCGCCAGCGGTTCTGTGTATCGCGTTCCAGACGTGCCCCGATACCACCAAATTCCCCTGCCAGCTGATCGGTTTGAACCTCGTGTTCGGCCGGAGGGACAAATCGGGTGAAGGGGTCCTCAACGGTGTTCAACATTCCCCGGATCATGCCATACTCCAATTGTTGATCTGAGGGAACATCGTGGATGGTGTTTTTCACCAGGATCTCACGGGCCTGGCGCAGGAGGGCCAGTTCACCACGCTGCTGGTCCATATAACGATATCCGAACGCGCCTGCTGCCCCAGCGAGAAGCACAATCGCCACTTGCAGGGCGATAAAACCCCACCAGGATAAAAACTTGTTTGGTTTCTGCTCAGTCATGATCTTGCTTTCTGAATTGGATGATTAGGGTATAATGTTTCCATTGCATTATACTCAGTGAACCTGAAGGCTGAGGATGCGGTTTTGGGATAAAAGCGCCCGGCCTTTCCTAATATGTTGGAAGGGTGACGAGGATGGAGGTTCCCTGGTGCGAGCCAGGGCTAACGGCACAATGAGTTTGCGGCCGGAAAATCGAGAGATCGGCGGATGCCTCCCGCTGCATAGGATAATCACGCAGTCGAATTCCCAGAAGAGAAAAGTGTCAAAATCAAAGTTTAACCTGCTTCAGGCGCACCGCGCGTGTGCTTGAATGGGTGAGTGCACCCTGGAGGAATTATGTGCGGTATTGTTGGTTACATTGGCGGACAGGACGCTACCCCTATCATCCTGAAAGGCTTGAAGCGGCTTGAATATCGCGGCTATGATTCGGCTGGCCTGGCCGTATTGGATGCCGGCCATATCGAAATTCGGCGCGATGCCGGTAAATTGAGTCACCTGGAAGCACTGGTGCAGGAAACGCCCATCCACGGGCGGATCGGGATCGGCCACACCCGGTGGGCCACCCATGGCGAACCCAACGCCCGCAATGCCCATCCGCACATCGGCAGCACCGGGGAATTTGTAGTGGTGCACAATGGGATTGTAGAGAACTATCTGGCCTTGCGCGAAGAACTCAAGGCAGAGGGAACTGAATTCAAATCGGAAACCGACACAGAGACAATCGTGCATCTGGTAGAAAAGTTTTATTCGATTGAGGGGACATTGGAAGGTGCTGTTCGCAAAACTTTGGCGCAGTTAAAAGGTGCGCATGGTATTGTCGTGCTCTCTTCCCGCGAACCAGATAAGATCGTGGCTGCCCGCATCGGTAATGCTGGCGGCGTGGTGATCGGGCTGGGAGAAGGTGAGAATTATGTCGCATCAGACCTTCCGGCGATCCTGGAACACACCCGTCGGGCAGTCTTCCTTGAGACCCACCAGATGGCAGTGATCAAACGGGATAGCGTGGGTTTGACCGATATCCAGGGAAACACCGTGATCGTCAGGGTTCAGAATATCGCCTGGGATCCAGTGGCCGCGGAGAAGGGCGAGTACCGGCATTTTATGCAAAAGGAAATTCATGAGCAGGTGCGTTCCCTGACGGACACGCTGGCGGGCCGGGTAGATTTTGATGAGGGTCAGGTTACCCTGCATGAACTGAACCTGGATGCAAAGAAGGCAAAAAAGATTGACAAGATCATCATCACAGCCTGCGGTACAGCAGCCCATGCCGGGATGGTGGGGAAGATCCTGCTTGAGCGTATCGCCAGAGTCCCAACGGAAGTTGCGATTGCCTCTGAATTCCGCTATGCTGACCCGCTGGTGGATGAAGGGACCGTGGTGCTGGCTATCAGCCAATCGGGTGAAACGGCCGATACCCTGGCAGCAATGGAGGAAGGACGAAAGAAAGGCGCCATGCTGTGGTCGATCGTGAATGCCATCGGATCGCAGGCCATGCGCATCGCCGACGGCTGTATCCCAATGCAGGTTGGTCCTGAGATTGGGGTTGCCTCCACCAAGGCCTTCACCGCGCCGCTGATTGACCTGTATTTGCTGGCAGTGCACCTGGCGGATTTGCGCGGTGAGATCGATGAGAATGAGCGCTTCTCGCTGGTCAATGACCTGGCAGCAGTTCCGGCGCTTGCTGGTGAATGTCTGTATAGAGAGGGAGATGTCCTGCGGCTGGCCCGCAAGTTCAAGCGCATGAGCCATATGCTTTACCTGGGGCGCGGGATTAACATGCCGATTGCTTATGAAGGCGCGCTTAAGCTCAAAGAGATTTCGTATATCCATGCAGAGGGATATCCTGCCGGGGAGATGAAGCACGGGCCGATTGCGTTGATTGACCGTTCGATGCCTGTGGTGGCGTTGGCCCCTCAAGACCCCTGGTATGACAAGATGATCAGCCAGATCGAACAGGCCATGGCCCGCGGCGGGGAGGTGATCGCTGTGGCGACAGACGGCGATGAACGCATCCCAGAACTGACGGAGGACATCCTGTGGGTGCCAGAAACGCCCTGGCTGCTCAGCCCTGTGATCACGAGCATCCCCTTGCAGCTCTTTGCCTACCATATCGCCCGTCTGCTGGGGTTGGATGTGGACCAGCCGCGCAACCTGGCCAAGAGCGTGACGGTGGAGTGATAATTGTAGGTTATGCTGTGCGAGGCATGGGTAAATTCAATAAAGAAATTAAATTTATAATTATTTTTGGTAATAAAATTTCTATTCAGGATGGAGCTTGTTTATGCCCACATCAGCCGGAGATCGAATCATTCCCCAATACCTTAATCTGCTCGATGAGCAGCGTGAAACGGCTTTTCAAGCTTTGGCGGGTTTGACCTCAGACCAGATCTGGCAGCGGCCTGAGCCTGGCGAATGGAGCATCGGTGAGATCCTTAATCATAATCGACTGCTCTTTTCAAGTTTCTTTCCCCTGGTTGGTTTCACCTGGCGATTCTTTAATTGGACAGGGAAGCTGTGGCGGAATCGCGATTATCGCACGGATATGGAGGATCCATACCGCAAGGAACGCGTCCCAATGTGGGTGGGATTTCTCTGGACTCCAAAATATAACCCGGAGAATCCTGTTCCCCTTGAGACCTTAAAAGAAGAATTGTGCTTGGAGCATCAGCGTGTGCGGGCTTTTTATGAGGATAAACCAGAGGACTTACTGGGGAATGTGTTTGTGTTTGATCCTTTATTCGGTTTTATCAATCTAATCCTCGCCCTGCGCGTCGGCATATATCACGACAAGTTGCATTATGATGATGTGATCCAGATGGCGAAGAATTTTTGAAATAGAAATAAATGTAGTTCATGTATGGTGCTTCGTCTGGCGGGTGATCTTTGATAAGTGAAACCTGATAGCTTGGATCTTTAGATCTCCAAATAAGAGAGCCGCCTTCGTGACAAAATAAAACAATATCTTACAATTTACAGTGTCAGGTTGGTGGCTTCGCCAACACAACTGACCTACGATTCAAAATCTGATAAAATCCAATAAATTACTTTTTATTAATTAATGAGCGAGTTATGATGCATGATCCTGTTATTAAAACACAAGAACTCACCCGTCGGTTTGATGAGATCACAGCGGTAGACACCTTGGATCTGGAAGTCCATGCTGGTGAGGTGCTGGGATTCCTGGGCCATAACGGTGCGGGGAAGACCACCACGGTGCGCTTGCTCAACGGCGTGCTGGCATCCACGAATGGTAGTGCGCGAGTACTCGGACTTGATCCGGCTACGGATGGCCCGGAGTTG